>NZ_LT841358.1:1940460-1972585 GCF_900177045.1 Candidatus Nitrosotalea okcheonensis | reverse complement strand
GGGATTGCCAATTCTGCGACCCGGGTCCAAATCCCGGCAACCGCATTTCAAATCGGGTCCAAGATTGGCCTTTTTTACTCAATTTTCTTTTAAAATGGAGTCAAAAAAATGAAGCTATCGCTCAAAAACTCACCCTACAAGGATCTTCTAAAAAATAACCAGTTCAAACTTTGGGTAGAGAATCTTGAAAGAGGAAGTGTGATAACAGCTGCAGAATACTTTAGACGAATAGGACACGTATGCAAGACATTTGATACAACCACACAAAAGCTTGCAAGATTAAATGACAAAGCTGCCGGCAACTTTCTGCTCCAGGTCATATCACATTTTGAAAACAAGAAAAGTGCAGGCACCAACATCAAGGGATATGTCAGAGCATTGAAGAGCTGGTGGGGTTTCAACGATATAGAAGTAAGAAAGAAAATCAGGATAAGCGGCTCCAATGATTATTCGAAATACGAGAACGAGCGAGTCCCAACTCCAGCAGAACTCCAAAAAGTTCTCGATGTTGCAAACATTAGGGCAAAAATAGCGCTAACTCTTGTCGGATTTTGTGGATTCAGGATTGAGGTTTTAGGCGATTATCTTGGACAAGATGGCCTCAAGGTAGCAGACTTGCCAGAACTTACCATAGAAAACGGTACAGTCGAATTCAAGAAAATTCCCACAATTGTAACAGTAAGAAAATGCTTGTCCAAAGCAGGACATCAATTTACATCATTTCTTCCCAAACAAGCATGTGAATATCTCAAGCAATATTTGGAATTAAGAATCAGAAATGGCGAGATGATAACTCTAGCATCTCCAATCATAACTGCTCTTGCTTACAACCCATGGAAGGTAGGTCATCACATAGGATCAAACAATGTGGGGGATTTGATGAGAAAAGCGATGAGAGCAGCAGGCTTTCAGTGGAGACCGTATATCCTTAGAAGATATTTTGACACTAGGTTAATGGTTGCTGAAAGCGAGGGACTTGTAATAAGGGATTGGCGCGTTTTTTGGATGGGCCACACGGGAGACATTGAACATGTCTATACTGTAAACAAAGGGCTCCCTGAAGATATCATTGAAAAGATGCGCCAGGCATATGCAAGAGGATCCAATCATTTGGTTACGACAGGAAAAGAGGAAACAAGTCAGGACAAGATACTTGAAACTTTCAACCTCCAGTTTCTGACCATTGCAGGTCATACAAAGGACGAGATTGACAAGTTAGGAAACCTCTCAAAACTTGGTGTAGAACAGATGCAACAACTAATCAAAAAGAAATCCATGGAGACGCTTGGATTGAACGGGAATAGTCAGAAGGTAGTCAGCATAGCAGAATGCAAGAATTGGATAATGAAAGGATGGGAGTTTGTATCTACATTGCCTGATAATGAAGTCATAATTAGGTTGCCTGTTTTGAACTAGATAATTCGGATTAGATGTCAATCTTACTAACCTGTTCCTTTTTCTAAAATCTATTTCTTTACTGCTTTTCTGAGTCTATCCTTCAAGTCATTTACACATTCCAAGTGGATAAACCACAAACAAAAAGTCATGGAACAACTCAAAAATGACTGGCACTATAGAACATTTGAAGAATTGAACATCAATAAATGGGCAGAAGAATTAACTAGGAAAGTCTACGACGAATGGAAGTCTAAATACAATGACTTGGATTCAGGTTTCAAAGTATTTTATACTCCAGTTCGTCAAAATCCCGAGATTGTCATAGTGTCTTATAATCCAGGAGGAGATGAGGAAGATTTCATTAAAGAAAATAGAATGGAATTTGATAAAAGAAATTTCTCATTAGAAAAGGACAACTTTTATCAAAGAACGCCAGAACACCATTTTTCTGAAAAAGTAATTCAGTTTTTTAAAGGTAATGAGACTCTACTCAAAAATAGTGTAGCCTTTCCTCTAATATTTTTTCGAAGTAAAAAAGCCAATAAGATCGGTAGTCAGTATGCCCTTAACAAAAGAAAGGAAATGAAAAAATTTTGTTACGATAAAGTATCTGAAATTTTACGAATAATACGACCACAAATTCTGTTAGTATATGGACTCCATACATATGATACATTAAAGAAAGAGGGAATAATTAATGCCAAAGAAATTGAAATAAAAAGATCTGGAAGGCGGAGGATTGCATGTGTTGCAGATTGGAATGGAGTACTAGTATTTTCTATGCTACACCCGACAGGAGCAAGAATATCCAATAAAGAATTTGATGAATCCAAAAAGTGGTTTTTTGATGAAGTGAATAACCATTTTAGTAGTAAACAAAAATATTCTTAGCATTATGTAAAAATTAACATCTTCTTAGAAGTAATATAAAATATAAAATTCCTACTCTGATGCAGATTTCCTTACCTGTTCAAAAAGCATATTCTACGGATATTGGGCGAGGTTTTGCTAGACTAAGTTTTGAGGCCATGGATGAATTACATGTCACTACAGGTGACATGATCGAGATAGGTGGAAAGAAAAAGACCGTAGCAAAATGTCTTCCGCTACGAGTTTCTGACGCAAATTTGAATATTTTGAGAGTTGATTCCACATCTAGAAAGAATATGGATGTGGGAATTGGTGACTCTGTAACTATACAGTCGATTAATCTTGTTAACGCCAATACAGTTGTAGTATCACCCGTGAAACAGATTCCATCTGGGACTGAACAATATCTAAAAGATTGCCTAGAGGAACAGCCTATCATGAAGGGAAATGTGATAATTTTGCCTTTTTTTAATGAGAAATTAGTCTACAAAATAATATCGGTAAAACCAATTGATCTAGGCGTTGTTACAAAAGATACTTGTTTTGAAATCATCATGTAAATGGATAACTGTGAGTATACAATGAGATCCTGGCAAAAATCACTTGTGCTCTAATTCTTGATAAAGCAGTTTAAGAAAAATTTCCAGTTTTGCAATTCCTTCTTTACCTAATAACTTGTCAGATTCTGAGAGTATCAGTATCCTCAGTACGCTGTTGGCTGGCAGCAACTTCCTGGCCAAATCCTTCAGATCTACAAGACTCAGTCTCCCTTCAATCTTCTCCGATAGATCTTTTGGTACTGCGATCATTTCGCTCATGACATATGATTTCCATTTTCATTTTAAACAGTTGTACAAGAATGGCATCAAACATGATTACCAAACAGGTAGGATCAGACTGAGGATCACAACAACAATTATTGATTACAACATAGCTGAATTTCAATCATATCGATTAAATCAAAAACCATTTCTAGTGATTGCGTGCCCACCTGTAAAGAATGCAATATTGTTTTTTACTCACAAGAAGGGTTTCAAGTACACGCTGAGAAAGTCCACAGTAAACCCAATTCATTGGATTCATTTGCTCAACAACAGAAAGACAAAGTCGTACTCTAGTTGTCTATAGATGTCATCGTGGCTTTTTTCTTGTCATTACCTTGCCGTTTTTGATATGAACATAATTTCCCCGATTTTCAAGTATAGTCTTTGCAAGAGGTCCATTTTCTGGATCTAATACCATATCCTTTAATCCTCGATCGCTGAGTTTTGAAAAATCAAACCCTGCAGGCTTCTTGTCTTTTATATCAGATAATACAGCCGTATCACTTTTCTGCTCTGCTTCCAAATTATGTGAATCTGAACTTCCAAGTTTCTTGCCCTCCTCTGTTGGGATGAAATATTCCTCTCTTTTGGTCTGGGTGATGTTTTTTCTTCCTTCCAAGGCAAATTTTGTATTTCTAGTCTCAATATAGCCACGTTCTGCTACACCTTTTTGTTCAAGTTTCCACAAAATCCCCATGACGTCATATGCAGAAAGTTCTGCCTTGTAGGCAACAGACTGCGCAGTACCACCACCCTTTAGTATGTTGTACACCTCAAGTTCCTCCCTAGTTAGATGAGTTACAGAATTGTTCTGTATGTTACCAAGTCGCTCTACTGCATCAGGTGGGATTAGTATAATATTGTAAAACTGCTTGGCAATGTTATTTTTGTTCATTGCATCTACAACATACTGTTTGTGTTTGTCTGAAAAAACTATAAACCATACATCGTACCCAAGTTCAAAGTTTTTCCTGAAATTCTCAACAACCTGAGATTCATGTTTTGTAGGATCAGTCTCTACTTCAACTGCAATTATTTTTTCAGACCAATACAGAGGATCATATGTTATATCTTTTGAATCCTCGCGTCTTTGTGGCTCAAATATCAACAAGTCTGGTCTTTGTTCTCCCTTGTCACCAAGATCTGGAATACAAAACTTGAATGTCTTTTGCTGCATGTTCATTATGAGAAATATTGTAGTCTGGTGTAGTGGAGACCCTGCACGTCTTCCCATCATGGCTTGCGAGAAAAAACTATTGTATGCAAGGCCTGACAAAACATAACGAGTGACAAGTTTGTCATCACCATCGTTAAATGTTGTATTTTTACGCTCTACTAGATGTAATTGATTAACTAGGATATCGTCAAGTTTTGAAAAAACATCTCGCTTGTTTACTGGAAACATTTTGTAAACAAATTCGTAGATCTCGTCTTTTGTCATATCTCTATTTTCATTATACAGCAAGAGCAGGATTGTTGCCTCAAGTGGTGTCACTTGTGGGGAATAATGTTGTGACTTTGTTGGCATGACATATCTTTCAAACGATGTTGGTTCACCATACTTTTCCACACTATATCTTGCCAATTCCTTCCAGTCTTTTTTCCTGTCAACTATTGGAACTGCTATTAGCAATCCAGTATGTGGCGGATTCCCTTGAGAATAAAAGGCAAATCTTCCCTGCGTCATTGATGTGAGTTGTTCGACTGATACCGGCATTACGGTCTTGAACATGTTTGCAGTCTCCATATCCACTTTGAAGCAAACTAGCGTGCGAACTAGGGCAGATATCTCCTTTGCAAATTCCCTTGGGAATGTATTGATGGTCTGGGTTGCAATTGTCACCTTCATGTTTGCCTTTCTCATGGTGTTTAGCAATTCCCTGAGCGCAAATGGGGCAAAAAGATGTGCCTCATCGATATACATGAAAAATGGTTTTGTGGAAAGATCAGGCCTTCCAAATCTCTTTCTTGCTTCGACATAGACCATGTTGATTAGAATGGTCCCAAGAAATGATATCACATCATCAGAGCCACCACTGGATAGATCTACTATTACCCACTTGTCTGATTCCATTATATCTCCAAAGTCAATTGTTGATTTTGCAGTATCAAGTATTGCTGCAACTTGTGGAGTTGACAAGATCTTGTCAAGTTTGTTGTATGCTGAACGTCCCGCATCCTTTTGATACTGCTGAGGAAACAAGACATTCCAGAAATGTCTGACATCTCGGTTTGCAACTTTATTCATAAAAATAGAACGCATTCTATCATCTGTTATTATTTTTACCAGGTCTCTAAGTGTCGAGTCTTCTATTTCTACAAGTGCGTTTGCACCATTTCTTAGCAAGGCCTCAAGTTGCGGGCCCCATGAATCGCGATATATGTTTCGTAATGCATTTACAAGATTCATGGCAACAACATATCTGTCGCCTCCACTCTTTACCTCAAGTGGATTTATTTTTACAATTTTTCCCCACAAGCGCACCGTATCCAGACTGATGTAGATTACGCGATCCTTTTTTGATTCCGGAATCATTCTTAGAACATCTTGTGCTAAAGTTCCATGCGGGTCAACAAGCATGAATCCCTCGTCTCTGTTTATGTTCTGATTTATCATTATAGTATCCACAATACTTTTTCCTGAACCCACCTCGCCAAAGATTCCCATGTGTATCTGTTCACTTCTCGGTATTCCTGCTGTCATGCCATTGTCATTAAACCCTAGAACGGTTATGTCAGACTTGCCGGAACTCACAATTTGTAGAAATATTTTATTTTAAAAGCCGGATGAGTTTGGTTAAATTTGTTTAATGCCCAAACGAAAAAGACTTTTTAAAGCATGTTTTTCGTGGCTTAAAATAGTAAGATCATTGAAGGTACAGGAGTTTCATTTCTATGGAACTATCGTCGAATTTCCAAGATCTATCGATGATGTCATTTTGTTGTTTGCATTAGGCGACACTTCAAGTTGAATAGTTACTGTATCCCCGTCCTTCCACTTTAGATTCTCTGGCAATTCTATTGATGCATAATTAGGATTTTTTAGAATCGCATTGAGTGGTAACAAAACAGATAAAGTGTTATTTTTAGCACAGAGATCTTTGTTGCAAATGTTGTAGCCTGTCAGGTATGCAGTAGAATTTGAATTTATCTTGAGATAGAAATTGTTGTGGGGACAGCCAGACGAAAGACAGCCTAAAAACGGATGATAAATAACAAGAGCCGTGATTCCAAACGGATTGTTATTTCTTGTATTTACAGATGGAATTACTGAAAATTCCTTTTCAGAAAATGTATTCCCAAGACTTGCCTTTATTATGTAATGTCCAGTATTGTTGAGAATTATCGGACGATTAGTATGTAGTGAGACGACATATTGCTCTCCAGCATGAAAAGTAAATTCTACTTGGTGTGGGTTACAATACATTCCTGAATATGCAGGAGACGACCCCCACCACACTACATTGCTTTGGTTTGTAGCATCAAGTATGTGTACTTCAGGTCCCATACAAAACTCACCATAACCATCGGCTGTCACAAAAAAATCTATTGGCGTGCCTGCTACATAAGTGCCATTTACTTTTTCAATTTTGATTTGAATGTGAGGAGTTTGTAAAATTATGATTGTTGCAATTATTCCCGCTATTGTTATTCCAATTATCATCAAAATATGTAGAGTTTTCATTTCTATGGATCCATCTTCTCAAGCATAGTACTATTTTTTGCATCTATTAGATACTGCCATTGTTCATACTCCATTCCTTTCAAGTGCTTTTTTATTATTACATCCCAGAACATCTGATCCTCTTCAAACACACGTGGTGGTAGAGGTGCCATTCTAGGAAACGGATCAGTTGTCAAGGTGGTCTCGTTTATTACAAGTGCCATATGGTTACTCAGTTTTGCCTGTAACAATTCTGCATCAACTGTTGTGTTTTCAAGATCTTGCTGTGTCCAGTTATCAGCACGTATAGCAATTACAATAGATTGTTGTTTTGAAATGACATGAGGTATTGTAAAATAATTGTATCCAATTAGTACAGCACCGATTATTCCAAATGAAAAAAGTGTGATAGTTACTACCTTAACTGAAAGTTTCTGAAAATGTAGAGTTTTCATGTTCTATGAACTCCTCACTATTTCTGACTTGCCAAGATCAACCCAGATTTTTGGAGTATGAGTGGAATCAAAAGTGGAAGCATTGTCGAATATGAACGAGCTTGGCACTTTTACTTGAATATTAACAGAATCTCCATCTTTCCAAGGTAAATTATCCGGTAATGGTAATTTTCGATAGTCTGGGTGTAGAACATCTAGTACTGATAATGAAATTGCCAATCCGTCTTGTTTTACACATGAATTTCCATCACAGATAGTGTAACCCAAAAGAAATGTATTTGATTTTGAATTGATTTTAAGATAATAATTAGGCTGCTGACAGTTTACTGTGGGACACCCCATATACGGCGGACTGTGAATCACTAGTGCATTGATTCCAAAATTATTTTCTTTTGTAACAGGAGTAGGATCATAGCTTGTGAAATACCATATCACAGATACTGAAACGATGCAAGCAATTACAATTATTGCTAGTTGTAGAGTTTTCATATTTTACACGTACTGGACAGACATGATTTAAAAAAGTGGTGTAGAATTATTCCAATTTTCAGCATGGGTTTGGTTCTTGTAAGATTCACTAAAGGAATTATCCATAGTATTTAACAAATAAAAATAAAATCTAGAGTACCGTCTAGACGTGAGATCATCTATTATACCTCGGTACTCTTTACAAGATAAATTCTACCATGCTCTTCCACAAATGCCAATGTGTCTCCTTCCTTGAATTTGTGTTTCTCTCTGACCTTTTTTGGTATGGTAACCTGAAACTTGTAGGTAATCATACTCATCCCGAGCATCTCACGCTTTGATTCCTTTGATATTACACTATCACCTTGATAGTAAGGAAAGAAAGGAATATTCATTAAGGTGCCCAAGGAATGTATGAATGTCTTGGAAAGTAAGGGACATTCCAGCCGTGATATGAATAGATACATCACAACAAAAAATGATACAGATGTACAAAAAACAATGGATTTGTTATCACTCTTATCAAAATTACATGCCCTGAAGATCTTTACTCTTGCAAAGGATGGCATAAAATCGCATATTGGCACACACTCTGAGATTGGACTAACAAAAAAGCAGTATTATTGCAGACTAAATCAACTCGTCAAGGCTGGTCTTTTGGTAAAATATGATGACATGTACAATCATACAACACTTGGTAAAATCATTTATCATGATTATCTTCTACGACTTGAAAAGGATATTTCAAATTCTAAACATATGGAAATGGTAGATGTGCTAAACCAGTCTTCCAAGTTCAGTAAAGACGAGATTAAAGAAATTTTTCCAAATATGAGATGAACCAGAATAATTGATTGTCACATCATACAAAATCACCGTATTTCGCAGTACCTACGTTTGATTAGTCAGATAGGATTTAGTTACTAGCTCGTAAAAATTTCAAATTCTGAATTTTGTAGTCTTAGATTCCCATGATTACAATTGAATAGTATTTACCGCCATATTCTATAACTGTACCATGAATATCAACAACAGACTGACCTGGACGAGAAATGTCATGAAATCCCATTATTGAAAGTGCTAGTTTTGCTTCTACAGGATCTACACTCACAGTATATGAATCAGGAGATGTCTGAGCTCTAACGGGAACCTGACAAGGCGTATTGCATTTAGATACAGCTGGGTTAAATATCTTGTCGGCTTCTTTTATCGCGTTTGAAAATGAAGGAATATTAGATAATTGTTGATCTGTTATAGATACAAATGTTGTTCCTTGTGCAACTGAAGGTATTTCTTTAATTGCCAAATGTACTGTTGTACTAGCAATAGCAGTATTTTCATATATCAAAGGTAGAGAAGTTAATGTAATTGCCGCTACTGCAATTAAAACGATTAAAGTTATTTTCTGGTTTCTAAGCAAAAAACTCAATCTCCTCACAACATATTTGTAAAGTCATCTAGTTGTCAGCTCCGAATAAATATTGTAGTTTGAGTTAGTGCTAATATCTCGGGAATCTGTCCACACAGTGTATGCTTGTTTAACATTGGATGTTGTTATTGAATGATAATCATCAAGATCTGAAGTTAAATCAAGATTGGAACTGCCAGCACTACTACTTTGCACATTAAGCCATTGGGATTGACTCATGCAGTTAATTAGAGATCCGTAACTACAGTAATAATCATAAGGTCTATAGAACTCGTTGTTCGAATCATCTCGTCTATCATAAGCTGTAACATGCACAACATTTCCGCTATTAGATACAGTAATAGCAGGTTCCCATTGATCTGCTGCACCAGTATCTAAGTTAATTTGTATAGGAGTACCAAATTGACAAGTACCACTAGCGCAGGAATTTGAATTAGTGTACATTATATCAGTTAGAGTTCCTGTGTGATACGTCATCCATGTAACATGAACTGCACCGCTTGAATCAGTGGCTATGCTGGGATAATGAAGTACTGTAAAAGGCGAATTGGCTCCATTAATTCCATTTATACATTCAAAATAACTACCACCTCTTTGACATTCAGGTGGAGGAACAGGATCGTATGTGCCAACAGTATATGGTCCATCCCATTTTGTAGGATCTCCACCAGATAGATTTCTTTTCAAAAATATTGTACCGCTGCTACCTATTCCACCATTTTCCCAAGTAACATATACTTGACCTCCTGGACCTATGGCAATTGAGCACCCCTGAACAGCACCAGAATCTAATTGTATTTTATTAGTATCTGAATCATATGGTATCGTAGAGGACGGATAATCGACATATCTTTTGAAGAATATTTTTGAAGTGCCGTTTGAATAAAAGTCTGTCCAGCAACCATAGACATTATTCTTGTATGATGAGCCGCTATTACTATCAGATGCAAGCCATGGCTTGTCAACAGAATCAGAGTGATGCCCCACTACCGTATAGGAATTAGGCCATGTGTTTCCACCGTCAGTAGATTGTTGCATAACAACATAAAGACCAGTACTGTTACTAGGATTGAATTCTATACAGGTGTAATAAAACTTCCCGGAATAATCTAATGCTATAGATGGATCACTAAATGCATCAGAAGGATTCACTTTTGTTAATACTCCCTTTGAGTTCCAACCTGTACCTCCATTTGTACTCTGAAATATATCACAATTATTACCGTTTAGATCATTATTTCCAACTACAAGTGAAGATGCATCAGCTTTGGAAGATATAGCAGATTCGCTTTGATCAGATGTATCAGTTGTCACTTGGTAATCATAACCAGGATTCTGCCAAGATATTATGGACTTGAAAACAGAATTGTATGATGGTAGGCTTGTTGAGGGAGCAATTGAACGAGCTCTGATTGTGCTTCCAGTATCCTGCCAATGATCAAAAACATAGTTACCATAATCATTAGGTGTCACGGTGTAACTTGAACCATACAGATACGTAAACCATCCAGGAGTAAATGCAGAACATTGGTTATCACCTCCACATGGTGATATTGGAACATAAAATCCGGTTAATGGATTATTATTCCAATCTGTTGCTGTTACCATAAAGCCTTGTGCTGGACTAGAATAATAAATTGCAGTAAATGTAGGATTTTGTGGTCCTGTCAGTGTCAGTGATCTTGTCCTAGATCCATCCCAAGCATCATAACTGTCATGCCAGTGATTAAAGTAGTTTGAACCATAATCATTAGGATTAACTGTATAAGTAGCTCCGCTGTCCAGTCCATAATCTGCCGGTGTCCATCCCTGTTTTACTACTTGACCATTCTCTGACAAAGGAGCATAGAGGCCGGTTATGACATTACCAGAGGTATCAGTAGAAGCGATATGTACAGAGGTAGTGCTAAAATCTACAGTATATGTCTGCAGACCGCCGTATACTGCAAATGATCTTTGCCTTACCTGATTGGTATGATCATCATCCCAGTAATTGAAATAATACGGATTATAGTCTGCTACTGTAACACTATAGGTCTGTCCATAATTCAACCCAAATGTAATAGGTGTAAACCCAGTTCTTATTGGATTACCGGCTGCATTGTATAATGTAGTGTAAAGACTCAAGGGATTACCATTCTGGTCTTGTGCGTTTATCTGAACAGCAGTTGTAGAATAAATTGGAACAAGTGTCTGTATAGTACCACCAGCAGTTACAGATTTTGGAACTACAGAGTCACCACTGTATCTCCAATAATCAAAATAATATCCCCCATAATCTTGAGGTGTTACATTATAACCTTGCCCAGAAGTAAGACCCTCAAACAATGCAGGAGTTGAACTTGAACCACCTGGTGAAAGTGCCACGCCCATTCCCTGATGTGGATTGAAGCTTGTATCTTGAGATGAAACATAGATTGTGTTAGGGTCTGTAAACAATGGAACATTTGAAAGGCTTGACCATGTAGCAGTACCAAAACTTGCTACATTTCCGGTCATTACAGAAGAAGTTTGATCAACACCTGCAGTACGATCATAATCATTTGAAGAACTCCAAGAATAGGCGTTTATAGCTTGATAATCAAATTTGTATGCATGCGATGCGGAAATACTGCTTGTTATGTCGCCAGACCAAAGAGATGATTGTATCGTATTTTGATTTTCAAACCAAATAGAGTTGTTATCCCTGTCATTAGTTTGATAAGTTGAGCACGAGATGTTTGTGTGGTGTGCGTAAGTGCTTCCATAAGTTATGTCAATGTCATATTTAGAAGTACCAGTGTTACATATGACCTCTGCAATTACGTTTTGTCCATTAACCCACGTATATCCAATATTATATGCAGCATCACCTGCTCCCGATATTGATTCATCAACGTATGCCAAAGCGGTAGTTCCTGCTGACAGGTTGCAGCCTCCACAGCCAGGAATTTCAGTCATTATCCAACCAGCTTGAGTAAAACCATTAGCAGTGTTGAAATTATCATTGAGTGTAAATCCCACTAACGCATTCATGTCTTTGAATATGTTTGAGGAATAGGATGGAGTTGGAAAGAATGCTTCATTTCCATACCATTGCCCGCTTGTTACATCCTGTTCAGTAGCTTCAGAGTCACCAATATGTGTAGACGGAGTCAATGATGCAGCGTTGTTGTGTGTAGTGACATGTCCTAGTCCATCTGAAGAGTCCGTCTTCTTTAATTCCGCATAACCAGTACATGGAGATTGCATATCTGGATACCATGCATGCAATGCTTTCTTTGTAATTAGATCAACTTGCACTCGGGCAGTCCAGCCGTTAGCGCACTTTAGTGGCGTATTTGCATCAGGAGGAGAATATAACAGAACTATTGCATGTTGCCACACCACGGGGTTTCCTGTTCCATTAAAATCCATGCCGGCATATTGCCATTTGTCAGACCATGCCTTAATTTCAGGCACATTCATCGCAGCAGAAATCATGGTTTGATTATCAGATATAGATGGTATTGGTGGTACAGGAGGTGGTGCGATATGCACTGGTATGCCTGTATCATTTGCACCAAGTGCACTAGCTTTCTGCATATTAATGTCCGGCATAAACATCAAAGAAATTACTGCCATGCAACACACAATCAAATACATTGTTTGCAACTAGTGACATAGTATTGTTTTACAATATAAGAGACGCGTAGAAAAATTCTGTTAGATTGTTCTAAAAACAATTTCAGAAAATTTTTACAGAATAATGTATCATCAAAAATATACCAAAGTATTATATAAAAAATATAACGATAGAATGTAAAATGAGACTTGTATTGTTTGTTATCAGTTTGTCTGCATTGATATTATTGCCAATCACTCTTTCTTATTCACATGCCTCTTCATCTGCTACAAGTACTTGCTCAACTCAGATCAGTCAACAAGAAAGTCAGATCGCAACTTTGGATTTAGAAAAGAAAACAGTTGGATTCATCTTTAATAATTCTACAGATATCAAATCACTACACCAAAAGTATCAAGTGAAGTGGCTGTCTACAAATTACAATTGGAATGCTAGCTCTTCTACATGTACAGCTGTGTTGAATGATATTGTTGCAACCTTTGAGTTGTCAAATTCAACATCTCCATTTGCAGGAGAAGTTCATGTCACAGTAGATCCGCAGGTTTCAAAGGTGATAAGTGTAAAAACAGATACACCGGCAACAGTTATTCCTCCGAATTGTACAGATCAAGCTTGTAGAGCTGCGCACGGCATATTTTATTAGAATCTATTTTCTATTCTCACAGAATTATTTTCCAAAAATACTCATTCCAGTAGTAATTACTCTCATATGTTGCATCCAAAAGTGTAAGATATGTAAGACACAGTTACTATCTCATAAAAATTTCAGATCATTTTTCATTCACCATTAACTAACTGCTTTTTATTTTCAGTTTAACATTCTTTCTAGGTGTGAGACCTATAGAATTTGATGTCTCCAAGATACATTTTCAGATTCAAAGTTCTGATTTTTTCTTCACGGATAATTTAGGAATTAATTTTTCCAGTGTATCAGTTATCTCTCTTGCATACCAAGAGATGGTACTGCGTTTTTTCATTGCAAATATTCCTGTGATTGGCCCAGCTATTACTAGCATCAGATATGTGTAATCAGGCCTGTAGATTGCAGTTGCAAATACGTTGTCTTTTGCTGTAAAACTGACATTGTTTGCCTTGGAATCAAATGGCAGATTGCTGCCTTCCCAGTGATCAAAGACCTGTCTTACAAGGAATGAGGCTTGCCATTTCTCCGGAGCATCTAGCGTAACAGTACTTCCATACGAGTAAAATCCTCCGCCTATCGCGTCTGTTGCATTTACGCTTAGGACCAAGTCATATGTTGCAGTTATGTTCGAGTCATCTTCTAGGTATGTTTGTACTTTATTTTCTGTATAACTCTGGTCACCAATATCTATCCTATCCAACACATAGTTTTTGTTTTGTAAAATCACTTTTGGCGGCAATTCCATGTCTGTATTGCCAGCATTTACGGTTGTAGTAAATGGCGTGTTTTGTGCAATGGAGTAATTGTTGACAGTAAACTTTGGACTGATGTGTAATTGTGTTCCATCATTTCCTTTTGCAATCATTGTTATGTCAATTATTTTCTTTGAAACAAGATGCAATGTTTCCGATATTGGTCTGAATCCATCCTTGTGTGCAAATACAGTCACATCAAAATTCTGTTCTCTTGACGGTGTAATGGAATATTCCCCGTCTCCTTTTTTGATAACAGGAAAAATTGATTGCACTTCGTATATCACATTACTAATATCTGATTTTATATTGAAAATATTGTCCTTTCCTACTTTGAAGATTGTCGAGTTTGCATCAGTGTTTACATTCATGTCATTGTAAAATGAATTGATTGACTGCTTGATTGCACCATCGTCAGAGAGTACTGCTACTGTTACCATTCCTTCCTGATTTACTGACATGTATCTACCAGAAGGATCAAAGTTTACTCCGGTTATTGTGGATACATCACTTGGTACAATTCTTTCTAACGGTATGCCAAATGCATCTGTTTTGTATGCTACATATGGGAATTTTTCTCCAACGTGTACTTTTGGAGGCAATTCAAACTCTATGTTTGTTGCAACATCAAGAGGAACAATTGAAATTGCTGAAGATGGAATTCCTTGAATTGAAGCTACTAGTTCTGATTTTTTAGTGATTGTCCCACTGAGTATCATGTTGGTTGATGTAAAATCTAGTGTCTTTGGCATATTTTGGATTGTACTTTTGATGTCTACTTTTGGTGGTTCCGCAAAAATATTTGACGGTTCCACCATTGTACCTGTACTGTCTGCGATGTACATTATGCCAAGATCTTGATTGATTCCTGCATTGATTGGAAGCGGAGTTATCTTGATGCTGTACGAGTCATCATATCTAGGCAGGACAGCGAAATTTGCAACTCCTGGTATCTCTCCCGGGCCTGATGCAGTCATGGTAAAGTTTCCGGTTCCACCCCCTTGAATGACAAATTCTACAGCTTGTGCGACCCCTGTTTCCTCGTTACTTCCAGGTATGCGAGTGGGTATCATGCTGATTTGTTTGTCATAATTTGTATCAGGTCCATTTGATGACAACTGGACCGTGCTGCTGTCTGCAACGAGTGGAATGATTGTACTGGTACCTGATTGGTTTATCTGACGATATAGTCCAACTATGCCATATCCAGAGTCATCAAATGTAGTTGGATATGTCCAAATTTTCACCATGTTTGGTTTGCATGGTGCAAATACACTGCAATAACTTGTGATGTTTTGTCCTGTTACCTGATTGTTCGTTGATGGTCCAACTATTAGGTTAGCACTTGCTGCACCAAACCCATCTACGCTTGCGGAAATTACCGTGCTCCCAACATTTCGTGTATAGACAAAACCTTTTGCAATTCCGTCCCGTATTGTAGTAGAATAAAGTATGTCGTTAAAATGTGTGACATCGTAATTATTTCCAAACCTTGCAACATTTGTATCACTTGATGTAAGTGTTGCATGAATTGTGTATGGGGGCTTGAATGGTAATCCATTTTTTTCTAACCATATATAATAATATGAAAGTGAATTTGGCAATGCTGTATCGGGAGCTATAGCTAGCTTGATTGTTATATTGTCACTAATTTTTGTAACATTTGCAGTTGCAACACCCAAGCTATCTGATGATGCCGAAATAATACCACTGCCTTTTGTAAATAATGGTAATGTGGTATAATACTGTCCCTTTGGTATGATTACAGTTTGCGGCGCGGTTATCATGGACGATGTTGTTACAGTTATTTCGGTATCTGCATCAACTGGTACTGGCAATCCAAATTTGTCTTCTGAAAAAACATATGATTGCATATCTTGTGCTTTGGTGGTAGATGTTGGAATTATCATTTGTAATTGAGATGGTTGTGAATTTGAAGTGTAAACCATGGTTGCACTTTGAGCCAAGTTCCCATTTAATGCACCAAATACCGTAGCATTTCCATCTTTGAGTGTCTTGATTGCAAATATTCCATGATTTTCTGACTGAGGCACTGTTATTGAAAGCGGTATCTGTAATGTCGATTTATCACTTGAAGACAAGTAAAAAATACTTGGCTGGTTTGCTGGCTTGTCTAAAAGTACCATTCCTTCATAATCCTGGCCACTGATCATTTTGCTTGGAATCCATATAGTAAAACTGCTCGCATCTTGTTGTGATGATAAATTGGAATTGGTATCATTTAGGATCGAGTCAAGCTGCCCAAACACTTGAAGTGGGGATATCATAATGCCAATAAAAAATAAAAAAAGCACAGTTCGCATAAAACCAAAAATTATGCATAATTTAAGACGAATTTTTTATCGTTAACTAATGCCTGTCAGGATGGAGCCACTGTTAAGATTTATCGTGGCACTTCCAGTGCATACTTGATTTGTAGTAGTAAATACTCCATAGTATCCTGTTGGCACTGATATTGGATCTCCATATGCATCCACATGTGCACGCATGTAAAATTCAACCAAATCTCCCGCATGTACTGGTATCTGTACTATTCCAGAAGCTTGTGAAGTAGGATAATGCATTGCCATTGCATTTGAACCTGAGAATGACCAACTGTTTACAGATGATGTCTGCTGAATTATTGGATTTGGATTATAGTAAATAATCTGTGAATTAGAAAATACGCCGTTTACGTAAATATCTACATATACGCTAAGTGGTCCGGCATGAGCTGACGATGATGCATATGATAAATGGTCCGTACACCCACTGGCTTGAAATTGATCTTGTGGGCATGGTGCTTTTACATACCAACCAATTGATGGATTGTACACCTCGTAGATGTATTGTGTTGCCGTCTGTTGATAGTTGTAAGTTGCACTTGTGGTGTATGATGTGTCTGCAGATACTTGAGCATTTACTAACGCATACATTGTTCCGTCTTTTGGAGCAATAGCTGATGCTTCACCTCCTGTGTCTGCACTAATTTGTAATGATGCTCCATTGGTATCATATCCCGAATTGCTGTTTGTACCTGATGTGACAATTGATATTCCTAAATTGCTTGGAATGGAGGACATTTTCAACACTGTTTGTGTACCATTGAGGCTAAATGAAATTGATTTTAGTCCTGGAATGATTGGCACCATCATAGATGAACCTGCATTGTATGTCTTGGACAAGTATGGTATGCTGATTAACGAAGTTGCATTGTCTACCACGTTTTGTATATTTGTTTTAGCAGCCATTGGAATTTGAACATAAGCAAATGAAGTATAGATCTGCTGAGATGCTGCAGGTATGTTGAACATTTGATTATTCACTGTATCATAAACTGCCGTACCTATGGTTCCGACATATGCTGGAGAGTTTGGATAAATGTCCAATTCACCACTAATGGATGATTGACCTCCTGCCGCTATTTGGGAGGCTGACAAAGATATTGTACCACTTGAGCTTGTTACACCTTGTACACCAACTACTCCGTTTTGTAATATCTGAAACGGTATGTTAGCTGGCAAGTTAGTCACTTTGAAAAACATCTGTGTGCTAGGATCATAGTTGGTTGCACCAATTGTTGTCCCCCCAGATGTTGGTGTTACAATCAACCAGTACGAGTATGAGGGATTGAAATTTACTTGCGATTGAAAATCACTTGTGTATGTTTGTGTTAACGGAACAAATGGTGATTTATCATAGAGTGTGATATACGGCACAAACGAACTACCACTCTGAAAATATGAACACCCTCCTTTCGCACTACATGACGAAGAACTAGTGTGTGAATAATAATTTGCAGCATACTGATCAGTTGTACTATAAGTTACAGAAGTTACATAGTAGTAACTTCCTGATACGTATCCATTTACTGTTGCAACACCTGTTCCAGAATCATAACCACAAGACCAAGACCAAGCTGTGTATGCACTCATATTGCAAGCTGACCAGCCCCAAGTATATGTCGCATAGGCATTGTTTGCTGAACTTACATATTTGTTGACAGGAGTTGTTACAGTATATCCTCCACTGGTTGTTCCAATGTTTGATGAAAAAATTGTATACCCATGAGTACCTCCATCATAAGCAGTGGGGGATATTGTATGATCTATCAAAGTTCCAAAAAATGCAGAGCCACCACCAGTAATACCTGATCCTGTTACAACAGTAGAGCCTAATCCACTATTGAGTAAAATTCCAAGAGTGCCTGGGCCACTAATGCCAATCCCACTTGATGAAGTTGTACTGCTTGGTGAACCTGAAAGTATAGTAGTTGAACTAGGAGACAATATGTTTGGCAGCGGCGTGCTGCTACTTTGTAATACTCCATTACTGTATACATATGGCGCATTTATCTGTGGAATGTACATTTTCTGAACAGAATCACTTGTCTGAAATCCTGCCGCAAATGTTCCAGTGTTAACTTTGTTGTAGGGTCTAAGCGAACTTGAATTTCCAGTAGCACTGTCTATTCCTGCAATTACCAAACCTTTTGGATTTGTAGTAACAATCTGTGCTATGACTCCATTACCTGTTCCATTACCGTTACCATTACCGGCTCCTGTAGCAGAAGAACTTGATGTATTTGCGATTGGAAATACATTGCCATTGTCAGTGACGATTAGAATCTGTGTGGCATATGCACTGTTAAACACAAATGCTGTCAGTAATAATCCTAAAGAAAGTAATGCTATTCTTTGCATTATTTAAAATAATTATCTAATTTTTAAACAGTTGACAACCAGCATTATTTCAGGTATTGTGACGGTATTACTCCGTTAAGGTTAATGCTTGAGTTTGTAAATGCAGGTATCTGCTTGTCATATGGAATTCTTGAAATCAAATTTCCCTGATCGTCTACAATTCTAAAATACTTTATATGCACCGGTACATTTTCTGGATTTTTGAAACTAAATGAACTTCCAGAATGTGTTGCCTGGATAGTTTCTTTTTCCTTGGTGTTATGAATAGCATTGATAGTATTTTCTTTTTGTGTAACTGCCACACTTTGGCTTTGTTGCTGCATTATCAAACCCATTCCAACTATGACAATGAGCATGATAGCTATTGCTATTGGTATCATAAGCATTAATTTGTAATACCATTTAAGCAGTTTAATACCTCCTTTTATTTTTCGTTATTCCATGATTGTATGATAGGTCTTGCAAAAGGGCAACAAATTCTTGACAAGATAAAAGTACAGAGCAAGATGGGTCTTGGAACACTATACCTACTTGACACCGGAATTGCAGTAGAAGTATCTGGCAGCGGATTGTGTCTAGAACTTTCGTATGGTGAAATACTTTCAAATGCAGTAAAAAAAGACAGCCTTGTGATTTCCTGGACTGAGGGAGTAGCCACATATGATATGAAATTTAATATCAAAAATGCGGCTGAGGTAGCGCAAAAAATAAATCAATACAAAAAATAATTTCTTGAATTGGTATATTCTCCTACTGTGTCGTGTAGATCAGAAAACAATTCTAATAATTACAGGCAATTATAATCTAGTCAAAATATGAGTACAATTTTTGTTCCCTTGAGGGATTTTGTTCATCTAGTTTAGTTCCCTTCATTAAAACTGGAAAGATGTAAGTTTTCAGCATCAATAGTTATGATAAAAATTAAAACTTGTAATATTTTGAAGTCACTATGAAACCGATTCCCACACATGTTACAAGAACACCTATTTGTAGATTAAATACAAATATAGACATAGAAGGTAAGGGGCAATTTTGACCAGGTTTTGTACAATACGTTCCTTTCTTTTCGTCATCCATTATTTGGAGACCCTGTAGATAATAGACAGCAAATATTATTATTATAAATCCACCAACTACTATAAGCGATTTTCCTACAATATCTAATTTTTTCATATCAGACTAGATTAATAATAAAACGATTGGATTAATGAAGGTTAATTTATTCTCGTTTAAAATATTTGCACATATCATGTAGATAATATTATTTAAAAAAAATAAAGAGGTTTATGCCTATGGACAATACGGTGCATTGTAATAACAGGCATATGTCATTGATGCAGAACTTCCAGGTGTTGAAGATGGAGTAACATTACCACCAGATCCACCTTTGCCATTGTATGAATAGACATAGGTGTTTGAACTACTTGTTGATGTATCATAGAAGGTGTAGTCATAAGTCATTGTTCCATAGTAGAATGTGTTACCACTATTCGATTCCTCTTCAACTTGTGAACCACTTGGAAAATCTTTACTACAACTCGAGGTAAAGCCAACATCTATGCTATGTCCCGTATCTCCAGATATGGTAAAGGTAGTTGATGCCCCAGAGCCGCTCTGTAATACGCCCATGTAATATTTACCTGCAGTGGAGGAATCTGCTCTAATGTAGCCATCAAGAGCCTGATTCGTAGTGAAGGCGTGTGTTGATTGGAATGGGAATCCAGAAACTTCAGAGCATGAACCTGTGGTTGACCATTGATCAAAATCAACATACCATTGTGGTGATGAACCAAAGAAATCAGCCTTGTCATAGACAGCACCAGTTTGTAACCAATAGTTTGTGTTGGAATTTTTTGCATCTAACCAGTGATACAAGTCAGTACCAGATGTAGTTGAAGCTAATGCAGAATATGACTCATCTATTTTATAGATCGAATTACCACCAAGATAATAATGCCAATATATTGAATCATAGACATTTATTGGCTTGGTTATAGTCAATGGTGAAATTGTACTTTTTGTATTGTACAACGACATATTTGATTTTGTCATATTACTAATTGGAGGTGAGTGATGCCAATGTGAACGATCTATTTTAAATGGATTCGAACTTGCTGGTCCTAGATAATCTATTTTTGCACCTGTTGAGTTCCATGAAAGCATACCTAGCCAATCAGGATGAAGATCAGTTTGTTCATCTATTTTTTCTTGTTGTGTAAGGGCATAAGATGGAAGTTCTGGATGTGCATGAAATTTCATAGGTGAGGCATATGCTACATTAGACATTACCATTACTATTGATAATACTGACACTACTACCATATATCGCGCATTGGTTTTTTTTAATTTTGTTCCTGTTTGTCCATGTGATGTATTATGTTCTATTTTCATTTTATCAATTTCTCCTTTTGCTTTTTGTGTGTATAAAGTAGCCTAATCTTCATACCGCACGATCGATTGACCATGCCGTGTGTTTCACACGGCATATCGCGGTTATGGTAAAGCATGTACGGTACTGTACAAATATCATTAATAAGATGCTAGGATTATTTTAGCTCAAAATAGCTCATCATAGCTTATTCTAGCTCAGAGTAGCTCATCATGATATCATGAATTGATCGCAAAAGAAAAGGTAATTGTTCTTGCAGTTGATTCAATCTTTACTGGTTCATGCAATATAGATTCCGCAAATGACCTTACAAACTCGCACTCAAAGGCAGAATATTTTTCGCTAATATCATGATGTACAGAAAAAGAGTGTATCAAACCACGTGTCTTGTGTTCCGATTCTGAAAATCTCTTGAACCACATTTCCAGAAACTCTATCGCAGTGATCTTGGTAACATCATGATAGAATAGTTGCATGTACTCCATGGTATGCTTTGAACCAAGCTTGTTTGCAATCTTGACAAGCGTCTTCTTGTCGGCATCATCAAAAACCTCCCTTAAGACATCTTTTGGAGTAAGAACACATCCAATCTTTTTGAATTTTTGCCTAAAGATGTGCTCTTTTACCACTTGGTTTAGCAAAATATTTAATGAGATTTCTTTATGCCTTGCCTCTCCTTCAAGCAGAGGGTAAATCTCACTATCTACTCTAAAGGAATACGGAATTGTTTTTCTGTTCTCGTTTGCAAGCAAGAATTCATTGCACCGTACAATACACCGTACATTTTCCTATTTAAGACATTCGCACTATTATTCTATAACATACAGGGAAATTATAGAGTGAATTCCTAGTAAATTGCTACCAACAATTTATCAATGATTGTACAAAAACTCAATTATTGCCAAGGGGGGAATACAATACACTCACGCTACGAAGAGAAACCTATGACAGAATTCTTAGTATAGTCCACAAGGCAAAAAAGAAGAACAAAAGGATGTACACAAGTGATTTTCTAGAGATGTTGCTTGACATGTATGAAAAGAAGTCAAATTAGATTGCAATCAGTTTCTGTTATTTTCCCAGTCTTCCAAAGTTTCTACAAATAATTTACCAACTACCAAATACAACTCGAATTGTTGCCACGAAAAGGATAGGGACCATACCATAAAAGTTGAAACCTTCCAGAAATTTCTAAAGACTATACAGGATGTAAAGAAGGCCAGCCCTAGAATGCAAAACAGTATATTTCTTGATCTGTTTCTCGATGCATACAAAAAGTCAAAAACCTGAAACTAATATTGTATTACCCTTATCTTGAATATGTCTTACCCTGTTGAATTTAGAGTAAGATTTCCACCTAGTCCCTTGAATGCCTTGAGTATCTGACCTTCTGTGGTAAAGTTAATTTCATTTGTATAATTTTGATCCAGATTTCCAGCATTGTTTTGCAGTGTATTTTGTGTAAAGTTGTTTTCAGTGTTTGATATAGTCTGGTTTGAGTAAGCATTGTTTGTATCATTTGGTAATGGCTGCGTCTGTGATTGCTTTGAAAGTGGGATGATGGGCTGTTGAGGTTCCGAATTGTTGCTGCTGGCTTGTAAAGCAGTAGTGTTTTTTGTCACATTAGAGAAGCTCAACAGTTTTACTTGATAGAGAGCTGGCGCATCAGTGTTTGCAGTCTTTGAATCATAAAGCGTACTCTCTATTGGAAATGGAATGTTATCTTTTATGTAAAAAGTATTGTCTTGTACTACTTCAAACCCAACTTGGTATGCTGATGTAGTGGTATCTCCCATAGGTATGGTAGTAAATCTATTTACCGTGAACTGTGGAACTGGTGATACATATTCATCTACTAGTCCCCATGATGTTCCTATCTTGAGCAATTGCGGTTTGTGCATGTTTGCATATTTTTGTAAATAAAATATAGTATGTGAAAGTGACGTGGCATAATTCATGCTAGCACCGTCAGTTGTAATTGTTGCAAAATCTGAAGATATGTGCAAAATGGAAAACCAATGCTTGCCGGTATCATCGGGTGTAAAAATCGCTTGAACTATCCAAGTCTGTCCAGTCTGTTCTTGCAAGAGTCCAATAAAGTCAAGTTCTGCCTGATAACACGGAGTTGCATAATTCAGAGTCGGCTTTATGGAATAATCGCATATGTGATATGTGTAGTTTTGCTGCGACAAAATGTCCTTTCCAACATACCATGATGGATACTCCTTTTGTTTCTCAATGACCAAACGTTCCAAGCTGTTGTCAAATCCTATTGCATGCACTGTAACAAAGAAAAATGATACCATCGTAATTGCTGCAACTGCCAAAATAATCTTTAACATGTCTTTTCAAATAATAATTGTTTAAAAACAGAAAATCTTGCTTTAAATTCTATATTTTTCTAAAACATAATGGCATCAGAAATACAAGATGATGGGTTTATTTGGCTTGAGATCAAGCCTCAACAGAGATTCAAAGATGATCAAGAAAATCAAGTCCTAAAGATAATCCAATATGCTACTGAATTTGCATTCTTTGTTTTCAGGAACAAGTCTGAAATGAGGCTGATAGTCCGAACTACAAATAAAGACAGAAATATCTTTGGGACAATTGATGGTCTTACAGTAGAACGTATAGACCCGCCACATTTTGAACAAATGGTTACAAAATATCTTGCGTTAAAAAATCACTTTATGGTTCCTCTTGTAGATCTTGCCAAAATAGTAAAAAGTGATGTCTATTCTAAATTCTGGCAGGAATCATCTAGGTGTATGATGGCTTGCTTTGTTCAGGACCAGACCAAAAAAATCTCAAACACAATACACGGTAAAGTGACCTCACTTGAGAGTAGAATGTCAAAGAAAAATGTCGTATTTTCAAGTAAAATAAAGGCAGATCTTGTGGGGGCAAAAAGCAAACTTGATGGGCATAATCTGTATAATTGTTTTATCATATTTGGAGTAGAGACAACTCTACATGAATTCTCAGAGTTAGATATAGAAAAAAGAAATAGTATAAATCAAGAAAAAATTCTGTTTGAAAATCATATCGCTAATCTAAAAAAAGATCTTATCGATGAACAATTCGAAAATGAATACGAGAAGCAAAACAAGATTCATCATGACAATGTCAAAAAAATAAAAGATGCTTTCAAATTGGAGGTGGAAAGATCAAGGGCAGATATTGTCCAGTCAACCAAGACATTAGATGATATGATCAACACTGTTCTTCTCAACAGTTTTGCTTATAGAATTACATCTCGTAAGATCAAATTCATACATGGAAAAAAGACTTTCAGACAAAAACTTGCAGAATTGTTTTCTGTCAAATCAATTGATCCGTATACTTTCATACCTCAAAAATTACATTCAAAAAGTCTTGCCTTATCGGATGTAGAACTTGCATTCTTTTTGTCATTTCCACAAGAAAAAGACATTCAGACAATCAACTTTGGTGTTGGTGTAACACCTACCTTTGTACACAGTCCTGCTCAAGATCTATCCCTGACAGATATTACTATACAGTGTGATCCGCATCAAGTATCACCAGAGGACCAAGACAGGCTAAATCGTTCAATATGTGACAGTCTCAAAGTTCGTTGTGCAAGATGTGGTGTTCCAATTCATATAAAAAAAAGATGACAATGGTGGATACGATATTAATTCCTCTCTACACCTTTCATGATTTATTTGCCTTCGTCGTTGTCTCCAAAACCTATTGCTGCTGCAAACCCGCGCCAATAACGCCTGACAAATCCATAGCCAATGACAGCTAATGATACTAGTAGTACCAAGATAGCAATTTTGCTATAATCATAGGTATCTTGAGGCGTAGAGTTGTCTATATCAAAAGTCTGCGATGCCTTGCCACCCCAAATGTTGTATGCATCAACTGTAGAATTTTTGTTTCTATCAGATAGCATGACAGTGCATCCCTTTGTGCAAGTAATGTTTTGCATCTTTCCATCTACTAGAACCTGAGAGTATGGCCCAAAGTTATTGTCAGGATGGATGGTTACAATTCCCTGGTATCTTGTACCGTTGAGCATATTGTTTTGGTCCATGTTGACTACATATTTCCAATTTGTATCAAACTCAAATCCATGTTCTATAAACGAGAGTTGTTTTCCTTCTGCAGTGATTGTAACATTATACGGCGAGGGTTGTTCATACACCAAATTGAGAGGAAGATCAAGAGGATTTTGTGCAAATACTTGCGATACGTCTGGTATTACCATCGATGTAAGATGTGCTCGCAAATTTATCACTCCAGTACCTGTTGCCAAATTGTCTTTTCCATACATGTCATTTAGTACAATTCCGGCAAAGATCCTGTCTCTGTCATGGATGACTTTGGTTCTTATGAAATCCTGTTCATATGTTGCATTCTCGGAATAATCAGGCATCATCTTCAAATCAAGCGGTATGTGATTTATGGAACCATCAGAGTGCAAGGCAATTACAATCACATCAGTACTAAATCTAGTATGTGGATATCCAAAATAATATTTTGAAAGATCAAGCTTGTCCAGTCCTGCAAAGTTTACAGATTGTAATGTATTGATTATCGTGGAATTATCATAACGTGTTTTTAATATGGTAAACAAAATGGGATGCTGAAATATTATATCACCATATCCCGATTTTACAAACATGGCTACATTATTTCCTGACTGTAACGAATTGCTTTGATATGCAAAATTATCATCGATGAAATTTGCAGAATGTGACTCTGACCATGTCATGGTAACATTTAGCGGTACAGGTGTTAGGATCTTGTATGCATAACTAGTGTAAGAAAATGAGTTTATCTTGCTTCGTCTATATTCATGAACTCCCGGGTCCATGTCGTCCTGTCCACCACCTTTGGACCCAAGATAATGCATAGCCACAGCAGGCCTGTTCCCAAACCCCCACCATTGGCCGTCTTTTAGCACCGTATAGCCATAACTTGAATTGTATACGGGATCATATTTTACAACCAACGCATCTGTCTTTGTAAATTGGCTTTGGCCAATCAATCTTCCAAGATTATACACGGTTGTTTTATACGTGAAAATGTGTTTTTTGATATCTGAACTAGTTTCTGGGACCCAATTTGTCTGGCCCTGCGCATATTCATATGAAAATGTCCAAGGCTTTGCCCTGGAATATAGTAGTGTATCACTGCAAGATTTTTTTTGACATTCAAAATCTTTTTGTAAATATATGTCTGATGAGTAGGTAGTATGTGCTGAAATTGTACCAACCCTTTGATTCTTCCATTGATATTGCGGATTGAAAACAATATTGATTCCATCCCAGATATAATATGTCCCGTCTAGATTTCTCATCATAAAACCATCTGTATCGGTCAAGTTTTGTTTTGTTAGATCAATTGTTACTTTTGGTGAGATTATCGGAGGAGAATATGAAGTACTTCCAGCAGTACTACCTCTAAAACATGTACCGCCAGTTTGTGGATTGAAATTACAAATTAAACCATACCCAAAAACAACTTGAGATAAAGTTGCAGCACTTGAACCAATTCCAATCTCTGCATGTCCTGACTCTGTATATCCAAAAGACTGTCCTCCCCCTGATGATATTGGTGAAACTTGAATCTGACTAATTTGAAGACCGTCTGCGTTTATTGATTTTGGTTTGATTGACCAACACCAGGAATTCCAGTGAACAGTGATTGCAAAATCAAATGCATCACCAGGATAAAACGTGCCATCAGGATTACTGCGAGACAATCCGTTGTACTGTGATGGAGTTGTATGTATGTCCAACCAAACTTTGCAGCCAGGAATGAGCATGTCTGCAGAAGATGTCGGCATCATGGAAGGAGAAAACAAGATCAATGAAATTAGTGTCAGACCAATGATTTTCTTCACGCAGATTAAGAAAAGTGATTTTAAAAAGCAAAATTATTGCAGTGGAAATTCAAAGATTGAACCATATGTTGTAACAATCTGCATTTTAGCGCCGGATGTACCAGTTGATATTATCACAGGTTCTTTTACTGGCAAAAATTGGGTTTGTGTACCATTAACAAATGTCATAGTATAGGATTGTTGTCGTACTGCATCCACCATGACCCTGTCTAAATTAATATTTGCAAGGCCAAAATTTACTAATTCTACCTCTGATCCCGTGCCTGTGTCTCTTCCTGTTACAAATGATACGCTCTCTGACATTCTCTTTTGGGACGAATCCAGCATCTGATAGGCACTTTGCTGTTGATTGTTAAACTGGTTAGATGATGCTGCAATTACAATCCCTGCAATGGCAAGAGCTACTGTAAACATCATGATTGTAGAATATATCTCGGATATTCCTCTTCGTTGCATCATGATAACAAGATATAGCAGATTTAAAGCACTTGATCAAAGTCTTATCTTCATTTTCTAACTTGTCCTATCCTGCATTAATCTGTCTGCTAGTAACAAATGTAGAACCATCGCTTGTTGTTGCGCTTACTCTTACAGCATAGCTGTTGCCATAAACAACTGCGACGTTTAGAATACCTTTTTGCTCTAATGTCTGACTAGGACCAATGCTTGTTGTATTCTGTGAAAGATCATACGTTACACCGTTAATGTCCACAGATATCGTTGTTTGAATGAAAGGTTTGTTTCCTGTATTTTGTAAAACAATGTCATACCAAGTTAAAATTCCAGACTGTATTCCTGAAAGGGTTGCCGTGTTTATTGTGTATTCTGCATTTGATGAGAGTATGCTGTTTGATGTATTCATATAATTATAGACAATACCAGACATTCCTACTGCTATGATTACCAGCAAAGAAATTGCATATGCAGAATGTACACCACGTCTTTTCACACATGCAAAACAAATCAAGTTTTAAAGGCTCACATGTGCTTTTGTCTTTTTGGCTGACTCAGAAATATAGGATCGTTTCGAATCAACTTGCCTGTACCATCATAAAGGCACACATGGTAAAGCACTTGCCCATTGGATTCTGATATCTTCTTGACACGTATAGTATGAGTTTGTGTTTCAAATTTGTCCCCGACATGAAGATTTCCAATCTTTTCTGCTAAATCAATTTCTGAGATTCCAATGATACCAGACATCTCTTGGAAATATTTGTAATACTTGTTCTTAAGCTGCATTTGTGTTCAATGGCGATGTGCCAAACATGTCAAGCTCTTCTTTTGATGGAGTAATGGAACAACGAATCCTGTAATCACGTGTCAAGATCAAGGCATCTCCTGGAACAAATGTCTGAATCATGTCTTTTTCCTGAGGAGATAACTGCAATGATCTTCCAAGTTCTTCAGCCGCAATCTCGTTGTTTCGTAGTATTATTTTCGTCTCACTGTTATCAAAGAATGCACGTCCTGCCTCTGTCTTTGTTACATCTTCTACCCGCTGTGAAATAAACATGAAAATTACATTCTTTTTCCTGCCCATGCGTGCAAGCAAATCTACAAATTTTGAGGCACTGGCAAACCGGAATATGAGATGTCCTTCATCAATTACAAGTATTTTTGGAATCTCTACTGGTGCGGCCTCTATCTTTTTCCACAATTTAGCCAATGCAAGAAAGCTAATCTTTGCTACAGAATCTTCAGCATAGGTTCCTTTTAGTGATATGATAGTACGATCAGATATTGCAGGCTGGCCCTTGAACAGAGTTGCCATTGGACCAGTAACAAGATTTACCAGATATTTTTTCTCTTCATCTGAGAGTTTTTCATAAAACTCATCAAGGCTTTTTATTCCATTACATTTTGCCAAAAATGAATTTGCAACAAGTGTTGGGGCTTGGGCAATCTCACACAAAACGTTTACCGCATCACTTGGTTTTTCAAACATCTTGAATGGATCAAAGCCAAGTTCTTGTTCTCCTGTGATTCTTATTGGTTCCACATCAAGATATTTGGCAATATTTTCATACTCGCCCTGTGGGTCAACAACAAAGATGAACGCATCCGGATATTTGTCCATCAGTCTCTTCATCATTAGTTTGGCAGTAACAGACTTGCCTGCACCCGAGCCTGCTAAAATCAGTATGTTATAGTTTGCACGCATTGTATAGTTGAAGATGACAGGTGCACCAGTGCTATAGTTTACACCTATGGTAATTCCATTTGGAACTTCTAACATGTCTGCGCTTACAAATGGATAAAAAACTGCACAAGAGCCAAGCTCGACGTAGAGTTTTTTTCCCCATCCAGTTAACATTCTGGCCTGGTTTGCAGATGTGTTGTCAAAACTTGAGAGAGATATCCTGGTTTGTTTTACAAATTTTTTTGATTTTTCCTTTAATGATTTTAGATCGTCAGCTTGGACTATCACATTGGCAGTAACTGTGAACAATTTTGTACTGTTTTTTTCAAGTGCAGATACGGCCTCAAGTGCCATCTGTATTTGATGTATCATTTTTGGATTGGTGCTTTGTGTAGCTTGCATGAGGTGAATCTTTTTTCTCAATTTTGAAACTGCCTTGTCTTGCTCTATGGGAGCAAAATTGAGCATTATTGCATCAGATACAGGAAGCAGGGAGTGAATCCATGCCGGTGAGAGCGTGGAAGAGAGAGAATACAGTGTAAAGCATTTGGCTAACTTGCCATTCTCAAGTATTACATGTTTTAGAAATTCATTTTTTACAGAAAATGGTACCATATTTGTTGCAAGAAAATAATCAAAACCCTGTCTTTCAAGTACCCAATCCAAGGGCTCTGCACTTGACATAAAAGTTCTCAAGATTTGGAGATGTCTTATTTCGTTTCCCATCTGTGCATCTAACGGTTCTTTTATCATTGTAATACAAAGTGGTTCCTGGATTGAAGTGAGCAGTGAATAAAAATGTGATAGTACAGTTCGTTGCTTTTCATCAGAAAGTGTAAAGAAATTTGTTGGCTTTACTTCATAGTTATGTATTGTCTTGGTTCTTTGCACAGAATTTAGAGAATATTTCTTTTTAAGGGAATGATAATCAAATAACTAATTCTTCATTGTTGGATAGAATTGATAGTATTGACGCAAGATATTGAAAACATCTGATACCTCGTAAGCCTTTTTTTCAATGCATGCATCAAGCAATGTCATTCTTTTTTCTATGTCAGTTACAAGATCAATACCGAAAAGTTCTGCAATGTATGGTAGTCTTTTACTTTTCTTAACCAGTTCCTCTATACTGCTGAGACCAAAGTCATTGTTCTTCCTATCAAAACTAAACAAATCTGTTGTTTCTATTCCCGTATCTGTTGGATTAATTTCTGTCAGCGTCTTTATTCTTCGCATTGTTTTTCCATCTGTACCTTTGAGTGTAGTTGAATGGATTGCAAACCAAAGCAACATTTGCTGTGAAAGTTTTATGTTGATTGGTTCTGCCGCAAGTCTTGTTAATGCTGATTTTATGTCAGAGCCATGAACAGAGCTTAGCCCCCCATGTCCAGTTGCAGCACTCTGGAACATCTCGTTTGCTTCCTTTCCGCGAACCTCTCCTACAATGACAAAGTCAGGTCTCATTCTTAGTGTTGCCTTGATTAGTTCCATAATTCCAATATCATTATCTGATTTGACAAGTGGGCTTGATCTTGTATGTAATGACACTGTACGTTTCTGCGGTATCTGAAGTTCAGGCGTTTCTTCTATTGTTATGATTCGCCATCTTGGATTGGCCATAGTCATCAGAGAATTTATCAACGTAGTCTTTCCAGAGCCAGTTTCTCCAATTATAAGGCCAAATGCCTTTGCGTCTATTAGCATCCAGACATATGCCGCCATCAGTTTGCTTATGGTTCCAAATTGTAACAGATGTGTGATAGTATAGGGTTTTGATGGAAATTTTCTTATGGATACGGTTGAGCCGTTGCCTGAGACCTCTTTTCCATATATGACCATGATTCTGTGTTTTGTTCTAGTTGTTCCATCCATTATGGGCTTGGCCACTGTAACAGATTTTCCAGTCTTTTGAACAAGTCTTTGAGTGTAAGAATCCATCAGACTAGATTTGCCTATGACAATATTTGTATCAAGTATGTGCATTTCAGAATGTTTTCGATGTATCACTCCAACATCTGTATCGTGTCTTTCAATTAGAATTTCTTCTATGTCATCATCATTCATCAAGACATCGAAAACGCCATACCCCAAAACTTCACGAACAATATAATATTTTAGACGGTCATAAAATTTTGAGACCTGATTTACAATTCCTTTTTCCTGAGCATCTTGCCAGATGTATTTTTCCAGATGGTGAATGCGTTCTTCCTCAGTCTCTAGTTTGTCAAGAAATGGCAAAGAATTCATGAGATGGTCCATTATCTTTTCATAAATTTGAAACTCGTTTTGTTCCAAGTGAGGTTCTTTTATCAAATATTCACCGGTAGCTGTAATGAAAACTTCAGCTTGGTTTACTGCATAATGATCAATGACCTGCACTTGTTCTATGTTTGCATCAAGTGCAATGATTTTTGAAGTCACAACTTGAAATAATGAATTCTATAAAAATACACAATGGTTGAATAATATCTTTACAATCTTTGCTTGGTTTATCGTTACTATTCTATAACTTGACAGCATCTATGTAGCTTTTCTTCAATTTTTCATTATCTACCGCATATATCCAAGTCCAAGAACCATCTTCGTTATCAATTATCTTCCCTAATCCTTTTAGATATTTCAAAATAATATTCAGAACGGGTGCCTTCATGCTACCGTCTAATTTTCTTAAAATCTGATTTTTAGAATTAAATTCAGTATTCTCTTTGAAGAGTTTTTCAACCTTTAGGATGCTTTTGAGAGTAGGATTGTTTTGTTCTAAATCTTCTTCAGATATTATATCGATATTTAGTGTTCTTACCTGCATGTTTTCTAAAAAATCTTTTTTTCCAGAATATACGGTTTTAGGCATGTATTGTGTATGTACTTAGAAGTATATGTCTTTTGTGTACCATACCTAAAAGTA
>NZ_LT841358.1:1849558-1940450 GCF_900177045.1 Candidatus Nitrosotalea okcheonensis | reverse complement strand
TATTGGTCCATCAGAAAGATCTTCATACACAGGATTAAAGTCCCTCTTATCACCAACAACATCCATACAGCAGTTTTAATGACATGATTGTAATAAACAAGTCTTTAACCAGAAAACTAAATCTTGGATAGTTTTGATTTCTCTTTGTCTTATTAATTCAAATCCAAAACTTTTATAGAATTGAAAAGTCTGATTGGACGCATAATTACGTAACAACAAATTCTTTGTTTGAACGCCATGCCGTCATGTGTGTAATCCCAAAAACCAGAGCAATGATGCCTGCAGGTGACATATCAAGTCTAAGATCAAAAATAGACCCTGAGAAAATAATGACAATTTCAAATAGAATTTGAAGTACCAGTGATTGTTTAGGGGTAAATCTACGAGAAAATAATCGTACCATTACATTTGTCTCATATTTTATAAATTCGTTGAATCCAACTGTGCTTTTGACATCCAATAAAAAGAATGTCAGCCAAAATGTGAAAAATGAAAGGGATAGCCACCAAGGAAATGAAATGCCAACTCCAAGTAATATCAGTGGGGCAAATCCAAGCGAGGTGCTAATCTTTTTTTTAACTCTAGCTTGATTCCACCTATGGCAAGAACTATGGCTGCAATTATACCTCCGATAAGCTGACCTGCTCCAAAGGTGCGTTTCAATAGATCTGGTGGAATTAATGCAGTGGCATCAGATGTATTTACCTTGCCTGATGTTATATCGACACCAGCTATGTAACTTAGCAATGTTGGTGCAATCAGTATCAGTACAAGACCTCCAATAGCAGCTATCATCATTTTTGAATACTTGTTGCTCATGTTTACTTCTTCGCCAGCGGCGTGGTCTAACATGATATCATAAAATAATGAATTATTTAAGCCAGATTTTCTTGGTGCATTTTCACTTCGATGGTTTCTAAAAATACTGGTTCAACTTGTTCATCTACACAAACTGTAATGTTTTTTTTGCCTTGAGTTTTTGGTATGACTATAGTTTCCAATTCCCCGTTGATATCAGTAGTCAATGCATCCAAGTAAGTTCCATCAAGATATACTTTGGATTTCTTGTTAGCAAGAACCTTTCCAGTTGGACCTACAAGTTTAACCTTGAATCTATACGGTCTTGAAAGATCTGACACTGTGATGGTCCTAATCTCATTTTCTTGCGAATCCTCAATTAATGAATCGGCAAGACCGAGTTTTTTACTTGAACTTGATAACTTTTTGCTCTTTGCCTTTTTCTTTTTGTTTCCAGTATCATAATGTCTCCCCATGAAAAATAAAACCATGGAGATTACCATTTGCTCTGATGAGGTAACTTTTGGTTTTGTTAGCGCCAAGAATGCTCCAATCCCTTCAGGAATTACAGCAAATATGCTGTGTGAACTTGAAAATATCAAATAAGATATCATTGAAGCAAGACCCAAAATGAAAAATTGCCTCATAGAAATTCTCCCAATTATAGGAAAAGACAGTACTGGTTCGTTTAATGCACTTACATCTTCAAACCACAGGATCTCCAGGTTTCTCAATTACATCATGAAAAAAAATAAAATAAAAGGGATTTTGCTATGGAGCAAACAACGATCCGGTCTTTGATGTCACCGACCCATCATCGGATATGGCTTTTACAATCAAGGGTAATTGGGTTCCAGATGTAGGATTGGCTGGAATTGGAATTACTTTACCAGAATAGCTTGCTGTCTGACCAGGTATTAGAGGCAATGGAGCAAGAGTATATGGTACAGAATCTTGCACTTGGGCAGTTAAGCTGGTCAGTTTTTTGTTGCCATCGTTTTTGACATCAACGGTAAGATAGTATGTCCCATTGAAGGTCTTTGTAAATTCACTGTGAGAGATACTGACTGATGTGCGTTGTACCAACGATTGCACTCCTCCAGTAACAGAGAATGCAACAACTCCCACGATAGCAATTACGACTCCAATAATCAATGCTATTTCCATTGATTGCGACATTGCTTTTCTTTTTTGATGCTTATACATCAACGGTCAAATGCCATATTGTTTTTAAACCAGAACCCAGAACCTTTGGATTTTATCTTTTTAATCACATCTTGTTGTAATGTGTGAATTATAATCATGTAATAGTTGCCCTTGTTGCAATAATCTGGCTATCATTGGCGTTCAATAATCTGGCCGTCTTTGGGATTTCAACAGCAGGGTTGCTAATCATTTTAGTAAAACGTACATCAAAAAAGTTTGATTGGAAAAAACTCGTTGAGAAATTTTATAAATTCCATTTGTTTCAAAAATTAAACACACCAAATACAAAAAAACCATCTGCCAGAATAATTCCTTTGTCAATCAACCTACCAATTTTTATCTCAAAACCAATACTTGATATACCAATATTTCAAAAATTACAGAAAAAACTTGGCAGTCAGATTGAAAGCGAGATTCGGATGTCAGGCAAGCCTGCAAACTCGCTTAACATGATAAAAAAGAGCATGTCATTTTCTGTCTTGTTTGTTATCATCATACTTCCAGTTGCCATTGCATTAGGAATCCTGGTAACTCCATTATTTTTTGTCCTCATCATACTACCAATGGGAATCATGTTTTATCCAAGAATGGCACTCGGACTTGCCAAATCAAAACGTGAGACGGCAATCAACCACGAACTGGCATATTTTACAAAATATGCATCAATAATGCAAAGTGTAGAAAAAACGCTGTATGACTCGCTAGTTGAAATCATAGACAATGGGCTGTTTGAGATTATAGAAACTGATGCCAAGATGGCTTATCGTAATGTCACCATGTTTGCGATGGACATCTTTGAGGCCCTCAATGATATAGCACTGCATCACCCAAACAGGGCATTTCAGTCATTTCTTTTGAGTTATGTAGCAACGGCACAGACAGGTGGAGATCTTACAAATCTAATTGAGAGAGAAGCTGAATCCTTCTTTGAATCCCTAAAAGAAGATCTCAAGAGATACTTGGGAACTGCAACAACCTTTGGCGAGATATTGTTGATAATACTTTTGATAATGCCTACATTTTTGATTGCAACTTCATTTCTTTTACCGGGGGGATCTGTTACACTTCTCTTGCTTGTAGGCGTAATAGGAATTCCCATGATGAGTATGGGATTAATTGTCATGATAGATTCTGCACAGCCAAGAAATTTGAACAAGATAACAATTGGAAATCTTGCCTTTGTGGTTGCTATAATAATTGCAATTGCCATGTCAGCTCTGCGCCAAGCACCCTGGCTTGTAATCACATCAAGTGTGCTGGGGTTTGCATTGGCAAACATGTTTAACACAACACCGCAATTTTTGCGAATCAAAAATATTGAAAATGCATTACCTGAATTTCTCCGAGATGTAACAGAGTATAGAAAGATAGGATATGATATGACAATATCGCTATACAGACTGTATGGAACGCGAAAATATAATAAATATTTTAATGAATTGTTTGGAATGATTTATTCGCAGTTAAAATCTGGCGCAACACTATCTGGCATTGCTGGCATAGAAGACAAGTCATGGATAACCAAACTAGTGTTATTTATTTTAGGAAAACTTGCAGACACTGGAGGGGGAACACCATTGACTCTTGAACACCTGACCAGATTTGTGTCAGATGTTACCACTACAAAAAAATCAACAATGTCTGCATTACGTATGCAAATGTTGCTAGTGTACATTGGTCCAATCATCATGGTTTTTGTGTCAAAGACGTCTATCTCATTGCTAACAAAGATGAGTTCGAACTTGTCATTTTTTAGCAATTTGGGAGTAGGTGGTGCATTTGCCATAACACCAGAGTTTGTAGATGCCATCAACATTGTAATAGTGATATCATCACTGGCCATGGGATTTGTCTTTACCAAGATCAGCATGTTTACCCTCAAGGATACAAAAAATGTGGCAATTACAGCAATCATAGTAATCATTGCCATTTTGATTTCCCCATATCTTCCGTCCATTTTTTAAATTATAGTATGCCAAAAACCTGTGTTAAAAAGAAATACAATTTTTCTTCCCATGCTAGAGCCCAGCACCATACTTGTTCTAAGACAGATCATGGCATTGACAATGTTATCAGTAGCATCATATTTTGACATAAAGACACGTCAAGTAGACGATAGAATCTGGTTGATTTTTGCAATCCCTGGAATTGTATTATATTTTCTAGCCCCGCTGCCATCTTTTACTACCATTTTTTTTCTGGTCATAGGTACAATAATTGGGACAACATGGTTTCTCACAAAAGCATTTGGTCAGGCAGACGGGCTTGCCATAATTGCACTTGCAGTTGTATTTCCCATATTCAATGAGATGCCAGTTTCAGTACTAGTTGCACTGGCAACAACTCTATTGCTAGGACTATTTGGTACGTTTTACAATATTGCATACAATCTTTCAGACATGTTACATGGCAATCTATTTCATGGAATCAATGAAAAATTACATCGTAAGATACTTGCATTTCTTACCATGCATAGGAAAAGAAGCTACGAAAAGTTTGTTATACCATCACAGACAGGTGACAAGTTTTCATTTCATTTCAAACCAAACCCCGATGAAGATTTTGCAGGTGATTTTACAGGTTATGTATCATCGGCATTCCCACTTTTACCATTTATGCTAGTTGCACTTGTTTTATTTCTTGTAATATTCTAGTCTTATACACATTCGAGTCCTAGAACCTGAAGAGTTAGAAATTACTTCCATCGTAGAGCAGAAAATTCTTCCGTAGGATGGAAGTGTAAACTTGCCATGAAACTAGTAAAACACTCAAGCTTGCCGCTTTAAAAGTACGTTACCTATTGATTTTGTGTTTAAATCAAGAAATGGATTTGGGTTAGACTCGATTATAATTCTGATATCAACTATTGCCATCATTGCCATAATGATTGGTGTAGGCAAGGTCTTCATGACTACATTGGAAAATTCCTATGTTTCACTTACAACGAGCATGCCAAAGTTCAGCACGACAGGAGATTATCCTGATACAATACACGACAAGACAGATTCGCTCCTCTCAGTTTACAACATGTTACGGTCTGGAATAATTTGGGCAATTGCAGCAGTCTTGATGATAGCTGGAATTTTATTCATGCTAGAACAGATAGAAGTTGTTCCTGCATCAACAGCATTTGGAATTATTTCAAAAGGTACATTATACTTTGTAATTTTATTTGGCTTTCCTCCAATTTGGGACCTGTATGCTAGTGTAATTGAATTAGGATCAAAAGCAATAATGGATCCTGCAAATACAGGCCAGACTCCTGATTCTGTTGTCAAGGTATTTGACGATATCAACGGAATGGGAATATCACAAGGTAAAGTACCGCAGGTAGACAATTCAGTTCTAAATAATCTTGTACAATTATTCAACGGTTCGGATATTTTATCTACTTTCTCAGATCAAGGAAAAGCTTTGATACTTGGTGCAATTGGGTCGATACTTTCACTAATACTGTCATTTTTGACATACATGTTTGCAGCAATAAGACAGGTGCTAACAGCAGTATTGATTGCAGGACTACCTGTTATCATGATACTCTCACTTGTGCCATGGTTCCAGGGAATAACAAAAAGACTCTATGATACTTTGTTTGGCCTCTCACTTGTTCCAATATTTTCAGCACTTGTCATGGTAACAGGTGCAGCATACCTTGGTGGTATAACAACTCATCCAGTAGAAGAGCAATGGTTTGCGTCTGTTGCAGTGCTTACACTTTCAACATTTATTCCAACAATTTTAGTTCCACTTCTTGGTTCCTTGTTTAGTTCCATAACGTCAATGGCATCAACAGCTACAGGCTTTGGAGGCATGATGGGAATGATGGCAATTCAAGGTGGAAGAGGAATTGGAAGCGGTGCATATGGTGCTGCAATGTCTGCACAGCAAGGGGCAGCAGAGATGGGCCAGTCAATATCAGGCATTGGCATGGTAAAAGCTGCAATGGGAGGAGGATTGGCAGGAGGGTTTGGCGGTATTGCACAAGGTTTGTCAAATGTTGGCTCTCATGCCCTAAGACGCGTAGGTGCAAAAGACTTGGCATATGATATGCGAGGCGCTGGCTCTCAAATTATGAAAACGTCACAAGACGTGGCACACCAATACGGCAATTCAGTGATACAGCCAGTTGTAGATCATGCCCTTACAGAAAATTCAGCAGGAGTGATGACTAGGCTTGCAACCATTCCAGTCCCAGAAGAGCAAGCAGGAATACACCTGCAAAACGGAACTACTTTGTTAAATCTAGCACATGAGTCCATCGAGACTGGTAATTATTCTAAAATATTGGATCATCAATATTTCAAATCTGTTCCAGTCAGGGATACACAGAGTTTTGCAAAAGCAGTATCTGCAACAATTGTAAATCATGGGTTTGAACCTCAAAAGCTTGCAAACATATCTTACAATCTGGAGAAGATGGGCGGCCTGACTAGTGATAATGTTAAGGACTTTATTCAAAATTTCAAAGTTGAAAGGTCATTACATCAGAACGATAAATCTCAAACATTAACTAAGTACATGATAAATTAAAATCTCAGTAATTTTTTTGGGATGTTTTTTAAATTTGAGATGGAGTTTGGGGTCGATCCTTGTTACTTTCTAATTTTTCTCTTGCAACAATAGCAACAAACTGGTATAAACTATATCCATCTTTTTTGAATTTTAATTCAAGCGGTTGACAGATTTGTACATCCATCTCAAGTGTACTAACAGAGAAATTATCAAAGTCTCTAAACACATCAATTATCATATTTACTTCTTTGTCTGTCATGGTATTATATCTCCACTTCAAAAATCCAGACAAATCTACAAAGTCTTTGTAAGTTAGATTCTCATGATCTATCAGTAACAAATACGGATCTACATCTGGAGTTCCGATTTTTGCGTTCTTGATGTACTCATTAAGATAAGATACTCTTTCAGGTTTGAGGAATTTCTCAATATCTTTCTGATTCTTTTGGAACCAGAGCGCCTCTGAAAGTGAATGTGCATTCTGATCGAATTTGTCATCATGGTTTTCAATATTTTTTATATCAGATATGAAATCTGGTGGAGTGTTTCTAGCATACTCTTGATTTACCTGAGTGATATCATGCTCGACTTGATTGGCAAGATTCACTTTAAACTCAACTGACTTGCGGCCGTCTGATGTGCGAATCACTACAAGCAACTTGTCCTTTTTTGTTGCTTCAAAACTTGCTAGATAATCGAAATTAGTCTCAAACTTGACACCCTCTCCCTTCTTTTCAAACATGATTCCATTGTTTAGTAGATACAGTATGCCTTTGCCTATTTTTTGCATCTCGGCATCGTAAAACTTGATTATTTTAACGCCTGCAGGAAGGGAGATCATGATACCAATACGCTCCTTTGGGAAAAATGTCTCTTTTTGGTCTGGGATGTCATATAGTTCTCTATTCTATATACCAGGATGTAATATTTAAAAATATTTATAGATATGATGCTGTAAATAGATACTGTACTAAAAAATATGGCAAAAAAATACTTGTTGACAGTAACAGATGAGATGGGGGCAAAGCTGGAAAAAGAGATGAAAAGACGCATGATAGAAACAGTTCCTGAAACGGTAAGAGCTATACTGTCAGAATATCTCACAGATAAGAAATGATTGTATAATAAATAAACAGCAAGGAAACGTGATTTAATATTTGGAAATAATTTACGTGTTAAACTGGTAATGATATCAAAACTGGAAGAGATCACAAGTTTGTAAAAAGAAAACGTCGTTAGACAGTCTAAATAATTTAAAAGAAAAAAGAAAGTCAGCTATAAAAGATATGGGCAACAAGAAAATTGTGAATTATATATTTTTGATGTAGTTTTTTATTAAATATTTTTTCGGATTACAATAACATTTCTCAGTATGGAGACATCAAGTTTCTCACCCTTCTTTAATTGGAGTTGCTCTACAATTTGTACTGGTATTGTTATACGATACTTGTAGTAATTGCTACCATTGTTGACTCGCGACCTTTGTTTCTGGAGAATGATTTCCAACACCGAAAGATAATCCTATTGGATTTAAGGAAATAATTGGGATGGGCTACCGTGTTACATACTGAAAGTATTGTAACAGGTTTTCTCATACCTGAGACTTGCCCACCCATTTTGCATTTATTTTTGTCCTTAGATCATATTATGTTCCATCTCTTCTCAAAAATGCATGTGTAGCTTTGAATCCACATCAGTACAAGTCTGGCAAAAAAATACGATGGGTTCTCGGCATACTACACATCTCGTGCATGGAATCTGATCTGATCCGCATGACCTGCAAGAATCAAGTCTCAACGTATCAGACCCACTTTTCGTGCGTCAGACTCTTCCAGTACAATATAGTCATCATACTTGAAGTTCTTGCCTGATTTTTTGCCCTTTCCGGCTATGAATATTTTCTTGCCTGTGAGTGGTGCAAGATGTGGCATGGCAGTACGCAACACAGATTTTGCCAAAGTTAGAGTGCGCTCTTCATTTGCATACTCTTTTTGGCTTGTCTTTGTTTTTTCCCTGCCCATCTCTTCATAGATCTCTTCTATGGTCTCTATTCCCTGGAGGATCCTGACATCAACAACATCTACGTCTGATTTCATGTTGCCTGTCTTTACGATATGCCTGATCTCACCCAAGCATTCTATGATGCCAACAAAATCCAAGGTAGGATTCCAGAATTTCAATGCAGGTCTTGGCTCGAACTGCGTTATCTTTTCCATGTCAAAATTGTACATGCCAAAGAAGAGACGTTTGTTTTTAAGGTCTAGATATTTTCTTGAATTAATCTTCTAGACTTTATGCAGTAATTTCTGCATTCTTTTGTTCATGTGTCTCAATGATCAAGGTGATTACCTTTTGGACCTTGGACAGTACCCTCATGCATATTCTTCCTACTGCTTCAGGAGATTTTTCTTCTGCATATGATGCGATATAGTTCCAGGAAAAAGTTGTCGCGTCATATCCGTACAGCTTGGCCAAGACACATGCTGATAGTTGTGCTACTGTTTCCTGTTCTGGATCCTGCACTGGCTTTAGGTTCTCAAATGTAGAGTGTGCCTTGTGTGCAAGTTCATGGAAGAATGTGTCCGGATTTTCTTGGCTCAACTTGATTACATTTGTTACCAAGTTATACGATCCTCCCTCACCTAATACAGTTGGACCATATTCTACCTTGACTCCAAACTTTTCTGCTACATCAAGCAGTGGTGGGAGTTCTACTGGCTGATATGCTTAAATTGCTTTTCCTTCAGTGTCTTCATATCGGAAGACAGGTATTCCGATAAATCCGACAGGAAATTTTACGTCATCTTCCTTGCCTTCTTCGTTTACGACTTTTTTGTGTCGTATCATTGGCGCCAAGATGTAGAATGCTTTTGCACCTTTCTTGACATATCTTCCAGATTCCTGCCACTGTCTGTATCCTCTAGCGTCGGCAGTACCATGCAACAGCATGACAAGCCTGTTTCCTAAAGACCACTTTCTTGATGGTCCTACGTTTTTGATAAAGACCTGCTTGCACATCTCCGGAAGTTCTTGGCTAGAAAAGAGCTTGACAATATTACCAAGCTCTTCTAGTGCTTTCTGTATGGTCATTGCGCCACTGCCTCCCCTGATGCAGCAATTGCAGCCTTTAGATGCGAACAGGTTTTTCTGTACTTGAAACCTGCGCAATTGCAGTGAGCGGGTTCCAATGTTACAGTATAGGTCTGTCCTGGCGTTGTTTTGCTTGGCACTTCAAATTTGTTGCCCACAACTGCAATTCCATTTGCTAGCAGTCTCTTTTCTGGTGCAACCAACGGGTGTTTGGAGTGGAAGACAAGCTCCGCATGTTCGCATACGAGTGGGTCTGTCCTGCCTATTTCATAGCACGTGATGGTTCTCTCATCAAGGTCTGCCACGTAAAACCACTCAATCCATGTCTCTGGTTCGGGGTCTTGTGCTTCAACAATTCCATATCCAGTCAGAATTCCGCTCAAATGAGTTGGGTTTTTCCAGCTTGGACCTGTTATTTCTTCAATCTTTTTGTCTTCTTTTCTTTGTTCTACTTCATTTTCTTCTGCACTTCTTTTGAAGAAATAAAAGAAGTTTGCAATTGTATAGGATAGGTCGTCATTCCTACCTTTGTTCCAGGCAAAAAATTCCTGTAGGTCTGGTACCACTCCTTCTGGATATCCATCCCAGTGTCTGTAGATCTGGAATTTTCTGTTTCCACTTTGGATTCGTATGTTGCTTCTTGTACTCATTTCTACAACGCCTCCGTCTTTATGTCAAATTTCTCGACATATTCCAAGAGCACTGCAATCTGTCTCTCCTCTATGCAACTGATGCACAAGTAGGAAACACTTGCACCGGAACCTGCTACAGGTATCCTGATGTTGGCAAGTTTCTCACAGATGTCGCACTGTCCTTTTGCGTATTGTATTTCATTTGTTATGTTTTTTTGATTCATTTACACTACCTCCTTTTGGTTTGTGCTAGAATTCCAGTCGGTCTATACTGTCCAGTAGTGATGTCATTCTGCATTTTTTGTAAAAATTATTGCAGGAGCATGTGCTCGTTCATCCTGTGATTTTGGCACAGGGAAGATTGCTGTTCTGCATTGGTTTCCGAATACTGGAATTCTAAAATTTCATATGGACCGGAAATGGGATTTGAGTCCGCATCTATTGGGTGACAACTAGTGTTGTACCATGGAATAATTGGTCCATATTTTTTATCTCTCACACCAGTCGGCCGAGTCCGCATAGCCTATGCTATGTATTGCTGGTTTGGAGAAAATTGGCTCGGTCAGAAAAATCCTATTTGGATTTCTTCTTGATACTGTGCATTTGTTTTTCGCAGAGCCATGGCATCAAGAATTGTCAGATTCACATCCGTCAAGCCTGACAACTTCGTAGATTCCAGTCCTGTTGACAAATCGGAGACCTTTGGAATACATCCTGTCTTGATCCCCATCTACTTGTGTATAGATCTGGCCACTGATTTTCTCTGCGTATTTTTTTATCTCTTCGATGTTGGCTTTCTCTTCAAGCCCAAACTGTTTTTCTCTAGTCCAGAGCATGTCATCGAATTCATCCAAGGTCAGTTCATCAGGGTATGATTTCATCAAGATTCGCTCCTGTGTTGATGCGGGTGATTCAAGATGTCCTGAACCATGTCTATGATCTCTTTTTCATCATAGTCATCAAGAGTCATTCCCTGTGAATGAATTTCGTTTATGGCTTTGCCATATGCGTTCAAGATTCGTTTGATGGTTTGTTTTGGCATCATTGACCTTGTGCCTCCTTGATCATTTTCATGGCCTCACTGAATTTACAGGGCTTCCAATCTTGGATTAGTTGTGCACCATTGTCTAACAATTCTTCGATAGAAATGTAGCCCCATTCTGCATTGAAATCATCATGCAGATTGGCGTACCCAAAGGCAGTGTTTGTTTTTCTATCAAGTTCTGCAATTAGCCAGTAAAAGCCAATTGTGCGTATCTCATATTTCTGATAGATCATTTTGTCTGATGCTGCTGTTTGTTCTGTTTCATATAGTTGTGGTATGTTTTTCATATTTTTTACCTCCTGTAAAAAATGGGTGTAGCACTTTGATGTCTGTGATATTATCTGGTTGGTAGTGATGTCATACATCTTGTTTTAAAAAATTAGATGTTGTGGAAGATCCACTTTGTTCTATTTTTTTGCAATAGAAAATTTTACTGCGAGCAGATATTTTTGGTAGTTGGTGTTTACCCAAAAGATGGGCAATCCAAGCATTACAGAATTCCGTAATAATCACATGTCAAATCAATGTAGAGTTGTGTTGTTTGTTGGATGTAGATTAAAAAAATCAAAAGAGATTCTAGAATTGGTGGCGATGTTGCCAAATGACATATGCGGTATTTTTTGTTTGTAAGCTGGTGTTGCTTACGCATAAAATTTAATTTGTTTATAAGGAGTTACGACTAGGCCATCTTGTTCATGTCCAAAATTGACATTTTTGGACTCTTTGCGTCAGTATGTTTTTTCTTTGTAGAAATTACAGAATTCCGTAATGGTTCACTATAGTAAAAAAGTTCAGCAAAAACTCCAAGGTTCAGTTGTAATTCAGAATTTTTTTCTGTAATGAGTTTTAGATCAGAACCACATCTTCGAATCTTTTTGTTGATTCTACTTTTGAGTACGACCTTGTATGATTTAGAAACCGAATTCGGGTCATGAATAAATCTACGTTCAGATTTGGTCAACATTCCTGAGATGCAAGTTTGAATAGGCCCAACGCGTTTGACATGACCGGATCCTGTGGTATGATGATATCCTGTGAGAGTCTTGTTTCTATTGCCTCTTTTAGACCAGGAATCATGATGCCTCCTCCGGATACAACTATTGGCAAGTGCTGCAAGTCTTGGCGCATCCCATTAAGGTCATCAAGTATTGAATCTGCAAGCATTGTTACAAGTGGATTTACCTGCGGGTTTGTGAAGATATCATTATCAAGATAGGCAGTTTTAGAAGTTCCAAGTTTTGAGCTGATGTCATTTACTGCATGATGAATTGAGATGCCCCTGATTGCAGAATAATCCTTGAATGCAACAATCTCGGTTGTGCCCTGTCCAATACTTGTAACAATTGCAGAGGATAAATCCACATCAATCAAGGTACCAAGCACCTGTGGTACTACATCACACCTCTTTGGATGGAATAATCGCGTTATCATTTTCTGGATGTTTTTAGCATGAGATCTTGCTTCATATGGTAAACCAATGACCATGCAGAATTTAGCCAACTCAGATTCTTGTCTGATTGCATCGTTGTTTTGTAAGACCAATTCCACTGCTTTTTTGACCAGTTCTTCAAAGCCTTTTTCGTGTACTGGCCTACCAAGCATGACAGGCCTTATCACCACAGCATCTGGATATTCAGATATCTTTACTGCCTCATAGCCCACAGCCTCAATCTTTCCTTTTTTACTTTCCCAGATTGCATGCTGTCTATATGCACAAAGCGATGGAAATTTGATTTTCTTTGTATCGGAGACACATTTGACAAAACCTGTTCCTACATCAAGCCCAATTGCCGTCATATCCGCAAATAATTTGTAAATATTTAAGGCAATTATGAGTGGGAGGCCTCAAACCGTTGGGGATAAGGTCTGGAAGTCTGTAGCCTCCCAGAGTAAGAATGATGATTCTATAAAAACAGCAAATGAGAATAAAATGAATCGGTGTTGTAGTCTTAGGACAATTCATCAAGTGCTGCTGAAACTAGATCAGACTCTTTTTCCTGGATTTCATCAAGCCATTTTTCCAAGGATCGAAAATGTTCTCCATATTGTAGCATTAGTTTCTTGTGTATTTTGGGATAGATTCTCAAACTCTTTTTTGTAACCCTAAAACCAAATCCATTTGTTCTAAGATAGGTGAATACTTTTTCTAACCGCGATTTTGAATAATATTTTTTGAAGATTTCTTCGAAACTTGGCAACATGTAAAATCCTTCCCTACCATGAGACTCTAATCTTTCTTGTACACAACATGCACATGCAAGTGCGCAGAGTTCCAAAAATGTCACACCGAGTTGGTTTGAGATTGAAAACCAGATACCAAAACTGGTTAGATAGTATGAGCCATTTGGATCTTGAATCACAAGTCCTTGATGCTTGAATCGGGTTAGTGTTGATTGGATGTTGATACCATATTCTTTTACTAGAATAGAAAATAGTTTTTTCTTGTCAGGATAAAGTGAATTAATAATTTCCGATGCTTTGGATTTAGGAGATAATTTTTTGTTCCCGTAAACATGTGGCCAGAGCTTTCTCCGGATTTTTGGAATCAATTCGAAGTGACTATAACCATTCTAAATGAATTTGATTTTAGACTCTTTGCAAATTTTTCAAGTTCTCTTGGTCCATTGATGGTAGCAATTCGGAGTGATTGCCCGTCTTCAACTTTTAAAAACTCGATGACTGTTGGCGGTACCACATATGCTGCCTGGCCATCTCCATCTACAAGTTTTATGCACTGGTTCTCTTGATCAAAATTGACATTTGAGACCCGGTGGGTTTTTGTGTCCAAAAGCAGGTCCCTTCCACATTTACAATGTACAAGACTGTTATGTGATGAACCCCGGATTAGATTCTCTGCTTCTTTCATGTTTGGTTTTTTCCAGCCTTTCTTTTCAGATTCAGGAGGCTCAAAGACAATGATCTCTTTTTCAGATTGTCTCTGTGTAAGAGATGAGAGTATCACCTCAAGTGCAGGAGGTGCAGGAAAGACAAATCTGTTGGGCTTTAAAGTCCGTACTGTATCCAAAATGACAGTTGTTGCAGTTAGTTGCTCTTTTTCAGTTGAGAAATCAGCAATTTTTTCTATGATATGAATAGGGAGATCTACATTTGGATGCTTTTGACATGCGGTAATGATAAAGTCGTCCCATTCCTGGCGCACTTTGGGGTACAAAGTTTTCTTGGCAAGTTCCAGATATCTTTTATCAACTAATGGTATCACGTTATGTTTTTCAAGATAACGTACAGCTTCAGCCATCTTGATTGGATTGATTGAACCATGTGTGTTCAGTTCGATATGAAGTCTTACAACATCTGAAATTGTCTTGACATTGATACACCATGATTTTATGGAATCTTTTCCTGCATTTTCAAAGGCCTTTACACGAAGATCACCGTTTAGAATGTATTGTTCAGAACCAAGAATTGCAACTACAATTGGTTCAATTTGCTCGGGATTTGTTTTTACTATACCGGTAAGATCCTTTAACATCTTTTCAGTATGTAGTGTAACTTTTACAGGACATGGTTTTAGTTTTGAGATATTTACTATAGCTTCTTCATACTTGAACATTTAATTTCGCTCCCTCTAATGCAAGGTCTAGGGCTCGTTGTGCTCTTGTATTTTCTCGCGTGTCAGTAATGTGGGTTAAATTCTCAATGGCCTGTCGTTGTATTTTATTAAAAAGAGGTCCATCACCTATTTTGCAACGTATCTTATTTAGTAGAATTCGCATATAGTAATTGCTTTTATCATAATCACAAACAATTCCAAGGCTTTCAGCCGTAATTCGGTTCAATGAATATGTCTTTAAAATAGTAAACGTGCGTTTCATTCCAAAATTCATTTTAATTGCTTCAATTATTTGTGCGTCAGATTTTGGGAGGCCATACTTTCTACACGCTAGATGTGATGCAAATGCTACAATGTTTGCTTTTGTGCATCCCTTTGGCTTGGTTCTTTTTAGAATAGCAACTTTTTCTTCTTTTTCCAAGCCTTTTGCTACCAGATCTAAGAGTTGTTTTAATTTCTCAGCATATGCCTTTCTTTCCTGCTGCTTGTGTTTTGAGAGTTTTTGATATACAATGTTAATGTCTTGTGCAGCATAGATTGGAAGATCTAGTTTTACACAGACATTTGATATCTGGGATACATCAGACTTGTTTTCATGTATGTGTCTTGCAAATTCAAGATTCACTTTTTTGCATCCCACTTCAGTAATCTGGTACAAGTTTAGTTTTGAGCTTGAAGTTGTCTCTTGTAATTGGTAATCAGGTCCAAGTACAATTCCACATTTGCTGCAACAAATTTCATTATCCATGACACACAGACTAAGTTTGTTACATCGGGGGCATTTGTTATTCGTCATGTTGTAACTTGAGAGGTTTTGTCTTTGACTCAATTCACAGGTTCCTCCAAAGATTTGGCCTTGATTTTAACACATTTTGATTCCAACTTGACTGATTTATTGAGATCCTGCATCCTTGAACCCTCTTGCTTTCTAGGTTTTTCAAAATCAAATTGTAAACTTGTAAATAACATGTTCTTAACATGTAATACGTCAATAATAAAGTTTACGGGTTAACAACTCTTTGTTTACGTGTTATTAACATGTAAAACATATATTCTAGTAATATACTAACATATCAAAGACATGTCGATGAAAGACAAACAGAAACGTAATCCAACTGTTGCCATAGAAGAAGCAACATATCAAAAAGTAAAAAATAAAGCAAAAGAAAAGGGATTAACACTTGTAGATTATGTCAATGAAACTCTTTTGTTGAATGTGGAAAAAGATAATTTTTTGAAAAACTATGCACCATATATTGAAAAAATCAGTGTGGGGGAAACATTGGTACTCAGAGATCACAAGACGGGGAAACTAGCAGAGGTTTATCTTAAAAACAACAAGATGTTTTGCAGCCAGGATGAAGCAGATGATTGCATTCACATTCATTTTGCCCTTGCACTACCTGAACTTGCGCTACTGAAAAAAAGAACCAGATGAATGGTTTGATCCCATCTAGTTCAAAATAGTGGTTAAATCTCTCATTATTTGAAAAGGTTAAGTTCATTCTGCACAGTGTATTGTACTGATGCTATCACCACAAGAAGAAGGCTTAGAAATCCTAAAAGTTCTTGATCAATATTTTCCTAAGAGATTTGAGGGAAAAGATTCTATCCAATGGTTACATAGATTCAGTAATCACAAAAAACAGGACGAATGGGCAGCATTCTTCTTTCAAGATTATTCTTTTCCTTTATTAACTAAATTTTTAGGAGGGTGGAAAGGACCAAGAATAACAAATAGTTCAAGATTTGATTATCAGCGTGAATATGCCTGGGATTTAAAATTAAAAGCAAATCACAATGTCAAAGGTAAACCATTGGATTGGGCCCCCCTTAATGACATAAGATCAACTGAACGTGTCATAGGCCAAGAATCAGGAATTGGCCTTGTAATAGCAAATGTCGATTTCACCTATGATAAAGATGGATCTCTTAGAAAGTGGAGAAACAAGTTGGAAGGCTCAAAGCGTACAGGTGGCAAAGGAACTCATGTACTAAAAAAGGCAGGAAATGTCACAGATCTTAAGGCTGTATTCATACCAAATATGAGAGAGATTAAAAATGCAATCACAGATGGTTGGATAGGAATATTCAAACAAGGTAAAAATTCTAACGGAAAGCCTAGGGAACCAAAATATCAGATCAAAATATCTAGTGTGCCGTCAAAATTTATTATAAACTTGTGAGAGTAAAAACATAATAACCTTGATCCGAGATGAACATCGGAGTGTTTCCAGATGAAATTCATTAATCAAATAATTCAAGGAGACAACCTTGAGACTTTATCCAAGATGGAAGAGAATTCTGTTAATCTTACTATCACATCTCCACCATATAGAAATGCAATAGACTATGGTATGCATGTAAAACATGGTAGTAATGAACCTGGAAAGAATTATCGAGGAAAGTTATCTCTCTCCTTAGAGAAATACATCCAAGATATGGGTGAAATTTTTGACGCAGTAAAGAGAGTTACTGTGGATGGCGGTTATTGTTGTATAGTAATAGGAAATGAAATTAACAAGGGAACATTAGAGCCACTACCAGCTTTATTAACAGCTGAGTTAGTCAGGCGGGGTTGGAATTTACATGAAGAAATTGTATGGCATAAGGTAACAGGAGGCGCAAATAGAGCTGGAAGTTTTGTACAACATCCCTATCCATCATATTTCCGAGCCAACATAATGCATGAAAAAATTCTTGTCATGAGAAAAGGGAAAAATAAGTTAAGAAGAGAGATTGGTTACGCATTTAAAAATCTAAACCCAATTTTGTGGAAAGAAATAGCAAATTCTGTCTGGCATATTGCTCCAGTACCACCGGGATATTTGGATCATCCATGTCCATATCCAGAAGAGATTCCCTTTAGACTAATTCATCTTTATAGCTATCGTGGTGATGTAGTATTAGATCCATTCAATGGTAGTGGTCAAACTACAAAATTGGCTAACCTATATGGACGGAAATTCATTGGAATTGATATTCATAAAAAGTATGTCAAACTTGCAAAAGAGAGACTGAAAGAACCACCAAACTTGAGGCATGAATCATTAATGTTAGAATTTGATGAGGATTGTGAAGAGATGGTACCAAAATGGAATAAAGTCAAGACGTGGGCACAGCCGCTTGATGAATACAAATAGAGACTCAAAAGACAAATAAGTAAGTAGATTAGATAATAAAATAATTCCTAGAGATAAGTCGATAACACGCAAGCATCACTATGCTTAAGTGTTCATAACTTGTTATCGGCCATCTTTTCTAGTTATTTTATTATCTTCTACTAGTTTAATTTGTGATGCCGTTTTAGATGAGATTTTGTCAGTCTTAATATATATTTCAGATATTCCAATCGAACTACCAGTTTTTTTAACATAACCAAGTTTTTCCAGAACATCCAATGCTGCTTTTATTGGTTGACGATTTTCCACTATATGAAATGGAAGTTTATCGTTGAAGTATGCTTTGTTGAATGGTTCAATAGGAAGATTATCTAACACTACTCGTAATTTTGAATCTTTATCAGCAATTTTTCCTAAGGTAATTCTATATACTTTTTGACTTGGCCCAACAGCATATGCAATAAAATCATCTTCTTTATTTTTGAAATAAAGATATTTTCCTTTTACTCCTCTAATGGTTTTCGCTGCCTCGGTTTGGTGGAACTTTGCATATCCACTGGGTACAGAAGCATATATCAGAGAAAAATCCTCCACTGGTTTTTTACCAGAACCAATTAATTCCAAATATAAAACACCATCTCGTCCTATCTTTAACAAAAGTTTCTTATCTTGACTATTTCTTGATGTCAATTCTTGCCCTTCAATCTTTAAAACATAATTTCGAAAATTAGTAATTTCAATGTCATCCTTAGGTACAGCCATGCTCATCATGTTCCCTTTGCGTGCATCAAGTGCTAATGTCATGGTCTTATTACAACCAGTAAATATTTAAGCTTTTGCCAGCATTGCCCAGCATCAAAATTATGATCCATGCTTGGAACACAGATTCCTACACATAACCTTTGAAGGGATTGCCAAATGAATCTGGATTCGGTTGAAATGAAGATAACTTGAGATTAGTAGAAATTACCAGTAACATCTTGCATACATCTAAAAAATTATTATAAACTAAGTTTAATTCGATGCGGTATTCCGTTTAGTTTGAAAATAATTTCATCCATAGTGCGTTTGATTATTTCTGTATTACCAAGATCAAATTCTCTGTGGTGGTTGGGACATAGGATCATAATGTTGCTTGAAGTTTCTGGCCCGAATTTACTTTTTTTATCAATATGAGCCCCCTCAGCATAGAATTTGCCATTTTTCTGTCTAAAGGTATGCCCACATATTTGGCATTTAAAATCACGTAATATTTTTAGTTGTACAATGGTCTTGTTGTCTCTTTTACATTTCCTGCCTCGTACTTCAATCATCTGAGGTGTTTGTGGGCTCACATCTCTCAGTTCTTTTCTAATTTCATCCTTGGTTTTGTTTAGTTCAATTGATTCAAGATAGGACTGTTCCATCTCATCAGTTTGTGTATCATCAGATTCGTATTTTTTGCCAGTAATGTATTCAAAAGTTCTAGATAACTTTTCTATCTCATCTCTTACAAAATGATCGATTATGGCAACATGGTAAGCAGAATTGAGATTTTTTTTATGTATTGTCTTCTGAAGTGTATTGAAAAGTATTTTTTCTGCTACACTCCAGACTTTCTCAAATTCATTTCTATAGATTTTCCTTGGATTTTTTTTATGCTCAGGAATTACAACTACTGAATCATTTGATGAATCATAAGACATCTTGAATGGTTTTTTTCGTTTCAAGGTCTCAAGAGTCAGTGATGGTGATTTTTGTATAAGAGCCCAAAACTCTTCAAATTTCATTCCAGTTTTTGCAACAGAAAACTCTTTTTCATCACCAGAAAGACGAGAGCTAGATTGTGTCTTATTTGTAACAGTTCTATTTTCTGTTTGAATTGAGGGGTTGTTAGGAAGATTTCCTCCCTCTGTCAATGTTTTGATTTGGTGTACTTGTTTTACAAAATCGGCAAGGTTTGAAACTAGTTGCTTATCATCCAATTCAGATATGATGATAACTCTTTTTCTTGGATCTGCAGTTCCTTTTACAAATCCCCATTTCCCATGGCCAGAAAAGTGTTTTTCAAAGTCAGATTGCCCTATTGCATTTTTGCCACCACTTATTTTTCCAGAATGTACAAGGTAGGTTTTTCCAGCCTCATCCGTCACAAAAGCACTTGCTACGGACCAGTTATTTCCTGATGGTGGTAAATTAATTTCACAGATTATTTTATAAAAAAATTCTGTATCAAATTCCCGTTCATTTTTTTCTGTTATCCCAAATACATTCACATATCTACGATACGGCGCACCTGGAGTTTCATGATGGGCATACCAGAATCCATGTTTTGAAAAGTCATATACAGTATGAGAATAATCATCAGGATATTTGGTATTACCAACTTCCATAGGAAAATGTCCATCAGATTTTGATTCTAATATCTTAGAGAATTTTTGCTGAAGAGCAAGGATTTGCTTTGCATCCTCTACTACAGTAAGAACCATCATTCTATTTTCAACGCCGGATTATTGAACTTTGTATACTAGGCATTATCTTGTTTAGGTTTTTTATTACCCCATTTGTAGAGTGAAATGTCAAGTCCTTGATCAGAATCTATCTTAACAAATTTTTTAATTAAATGCAATTCATGAATATCTACATCATCGTGCATTAATCCAAGACCATTTTTTTCTTGTTTTACCTTATCTTGATCCGAGAGATAATCAGTTAAAACATCTGATACAATTTTTGTCATATTATCCAAGTCTTTTTCATGTTTTCCCCGAACCAGTGTATTTGCATTGAGATAATAGATAACTTTTACAGAAAACAGATTTTGTTTATAGTCATTTCTTATCTTTTTTATCTTGTCTGAATTAATTTGTTCTTTTATCCTATCTCGAAGAGTAATTTTTCTTTCAATAGTGTCATCATTATCTGTAAGAGGTTCGAAATCTCGTATACTAAAGTTTACAATGTTTTTCTTAAATCGAAACTCCATCACAATATGTTGTCATACCTAGATTTAACCAATCAGACTGTCTTTATCTCCAATCCCGTTTTTTTTTTTCAATAAAATCTTTTAGTTGTTTAAAATCCATGATCTGTCCGTAGTGTATCACAAATAGAAAAAGGGATCTGCATTTAATATCCTCAACGCCTCTACAAAAACTGAAGATTTTTGAGCATTCAGCCCTCACAAGAACAAGAAAAAATAATAAAATTTGACAATAATGCAATAGTAGTTTCAAATCCAGGAACTGGAAAGACTACCACATTATCATGGAAGGTAATGAGGCTCCTTGAAACCGGCGTAAATCCTGAGAATATCTTGTGTATCACATTTACAGAAAAGGCAAAGAAGGAAATGTTTGAAAAGATATTCGAGATGGCAAAAGGCAAGTTTCCAGATTCTGAGATAATGAAGCTTAACATACATACGTTTCATGGTTTTGCATTCAACTATCTTGTTGATGCAGGGCTGATTACAAGAGAAATAACAGGAAATAACGCCATGAGGTATGCCATACTTGAGAGTTATGAAAATAACAAGGCATTCAATTATACCAAGGACTATCTTATTTCTGAAATCGTACCCAAGTCAGAAAACGCCCTGAGATACATCAAGAGCTTTGGCATAACCCACGACAAGATAAATGTCAAAAAAACTTCTGATATCATAGAAAAAACATACGATGAAACTAAAAGTACTTACACGCTTGACGAGATGCTGGCATTTTTGAAATATTTTGTTTCTGCATACAAGGACTATGAGGAATCAAAGCTTGGTGCAGTAGATTATTCTGACATGTTGCTGATATTCATAGAAAAATTCCGCGGAAAAAAATTCCAGTATGTTCTAGTTGACGAAATGCAAGACATGAATGAGCTTGAAGCCAAGATTGTGGAAATGGTAGGAGAGAACATATTTCTTGTAGGTGATGCAAAACAGGCAATATTTGGATTCCAGGGAGGATCTGTAAAAAACTTTGAAAGGTTTATGAAAACTTGTCAGCCTATGCTTCTTTCAACAAACAGGAGAAGTACACAGCAGATACTTGATTATTCAAAGACAAATTTTCTTCAAAGGACTTCAAATAAAAAGGACTTTGCAGAACAACTTGAAACTTTTAATTCCATCAAGGAAGCAGGTGAGCATCCAAAGATAATATCCACAAGGGCACACCTGACACAGATTCAAAAAATAATAGAAGAGAACAAGGAAAAGACTGTTGCAATCATAACCAGAACAAACTCACAGATTGTAGAAATATCCCAGTTTCTTGATTCCTGCAATATACAATATTCCTCAACTACATCCCAGGCAACAACTGAGATGGCTAAAGGTGAGATAATCAGCTATCTTCGAGGCATGATCTCAGACAGGGTAGAATACAAGATATCTGCAACATTTACGATATTTTCCCCTTTTACCCTCAAAGAGGCGTTTGAGATTTCAGAGTCACATAAGAGAAAACGAAGTAGTGACAATCTAGAAAAAATCAAGTCATTTGGCATATCGCTCAAAAGAGAAGATATTGACAAGACGTTTGACGATATAATCTACCCTTTGTGTGTCTCCAAAGGAGCCGAGTGGTTTTCTACAGCAATTACAATCAAGCAACAGGTAGATGAATACCTGTCCCTTCCTACTCCCACAATAGACGGACTCTTTGACTTTATTGCCATAGCCGAAGAGTCTTACACAGAAAGAAACATTGATTCAAAAATAACGCTTACAACAGTACACAAGGCAAAAGGGAGAGACTTTGATGTTGTAGTATATCTTCCAAAGTCTAGTGCGTCAAGGACAAGTTTTATCGATGTCATTGTACAGGCAATACTAGAATCCAGTGGTATTGACATAAAAAAAGAACTTGTAGAGGAATCATTGAGAATTGATTTTGTCGCATTTACAAGAGCCAAGGAGAAATTAATTATTATAACTGATGACAAGGACAAAGCAAAATACTATGTCGAAAATTTGTCTGAAATTGAGATTGATTCTAATGCAGAAAATGCTATTGCAACTAAAATTGACAGCAGGTTGTCAGAGGCATTTTCGTTGTTTATTGCAGGAAGATTTGATGATTCAAAAAAACTGCTAAAGCAAGAAGACGGGTGGCTTGAACAGTTTATAATTAATTATTTTAAAAGCATTACACATCTTTCTTATTCCAGCGTTACAACAAAACCATACGAATTTCTTCTCAGAAATATAATTAAAATGCCATTTGTCTCTAATGCTGCAGAATTTGGAAGCACTGTACATAATGCAATGCAGAGTATTTTAGAAAATCAAACAAAGCTTGAGGATTACAAGGATGATGTGAGAAAGGCAGTTGAAAATGGGCTCAATGCAATAGACGATCTAAAAAAGCAATACCCTGGACTACATTATGTATCATCTGAAGAAACATGTGATATGCCTTTACGATCTATGATTGAATATGACGATGACCGGCTGATTTTCACAGGTAGAATAGATGCAATTTTTCAGCATGATGACGGGTATCTGATTGTAGACTACAAAACGGACAGAAATTCTGACAAGGCATCTGAGCACAAGAGGCAACTATCAGTATATAGAAAAATGTATTCAAAATTAAAAAACATTCCAGAAGAGAAGATCAAGATCATCATCATCTTTCTAGCACTTAGAGGCAGCGTAAACACGGGTAAATTTGATAGACTGGTAGAAAAGGAAAAAAGAAATGCGTTTCCCACGTTTGAAGAACATCTAAGAAAGGTACTCGAGTGGAAGCAGGACCCAAGTAAATTCGTCCAAGACTTGTTTGATGACTCACATGATGATTTGTTGTACCAGGCCATCAAGGGAAAACTATTGCATTCTACATGATGAGAGAATCTAATGAGTTAATTTTGGAATTTCTAATTATGTAATACATCGATTCAGTTTTGTATGAAAGTTTGAAATTGTTTGTCAGGTACAGAGAGTAGAATCTAGTATTTTGGAATGAATCGCAATTCCGTCTTTGATGATATTGCAATTATTGATACGATTGCAATGACAAGAACGGCTGCTGCAACTGTGCCAAACTCCGGAATTGCAAATGTTCCTACTACCTCAATCTGTGATGTTCCGCTGGTGAAAGGAATTGAAAGTGTCCTGTCAGTTGTCGTAGTACTGGTTTGATCGAAGGTGGACTCCTGTCCGTCATTCATTACTACGAACGGGGCATCTGTGTTTCCATTCTTTGCATCAATAAGGCCTCTTGGGAGTGTCATTGTAAGTACTCCGTCACCTGTTGTCTGTATTGATACGACAAGTGATTTTGAGTTTGTATCAATTTTCATTCCGATAACCTTGCCGTTTGTAATGCTGTATGTAACTGAAAAGTCGGTACCGTCAACCTTCATTGTTGGTCCTGAGGGTCCTCCTCCTGCAGAGCCTGCAAACTGGAAGGTTGTCTGGGCCGTTCTATCCGGACCGCCAAACTGCACTTTTATGGTATATGCACCTGCGGCCTGCCAGAGTGCGCCGGTAGCCGTTATTGATGTTGAAAAAGTCTTGTCTGAACCAAGATTGACCTGATCAACTTTTACAAGGTTTCCTATTGGACTGATTATTATGACAGTAATTGGAGTATCGGTAATGTAATCCTGCGTACTTCCAGATATTGCAATCTTGTCTCCGTCATTGTATGAAGTCTTGTCGGTTGTAACTGTGATTGCACCTGATGAAGAGGAACTCATCATGGTATTTGTTGACGAGGAACTCGTCATTGTATTTGCTGACGATGTAGTTGTTGTATTTCCAGATGTGGCTGTAGAATTTGCCATTACTTGATTCTGTTGTACTGCATATGGAGAAGCAAAAGCGGGACCGATACCGACAGCACTGATCATAATTGCAAATAATACAAATCCGCCCAATCGTTTATTCAATATCTTTTTTCTTGTTCCCGGGCATTTATCAGTTTTAATGGAATTTAGTTGAGCATGGGATCTATTATTGTACCCGTCACTAGTCATTTTTTCTGTCTACAAAGTCGGAGAATTCCTGAAACTTTTTCAGATAGGTTATTTTTATTTTGTTTTTGCCTTCCTTGAGAACCGTGCTTCCCCTGGGAGTTATTTTGAATGGTTTTCTTGGAGGACTTTCTACAAGTCCTGCCTTTTTCAGGTAGAACTTGGCCCAGTGGATTCGGTTATGAAACAGGGTCTCACTTCCGCTTGGTTTCATTTTATTTTTTTCCTCCTCGGAAAGTCCAAAGATTTTTGCAAGATGGTTTTCCGCCTCGTCCATGACATGTGGTTTACCGTCAGCTAGAAATTCCAAAAGCGGACGCATGATAGTTTCAAGATCAGGAATAGCCATCACAGAAATCAAAGACAGTGATGTTAATAAACAAAAATTTTATCTACAGTTCAGGATATGGTTTTGTGTCAGGAGATTCAAGTTCGTACACTCCCTGCTTTTTCCTTGTAACAGTTATCCTGTCCCCTTCCATGAACCTGAATTTTTCATAGAGCTGCCCTGTCATAATGTCGTCCTTGTGATTTACTTTCATATCATAGATTTTGCCGTCAAACTTTAGCTTGAAGACCTGTAGTGACTCTGGAAAAAATTCCCTGCCTTCTTTTTGTATGTGCCAGTATCGGTGTCTTGCCTCCGGACGTGAAAGCGTCTTCAGATATTTTTCCATGTCAAGTATAATCCGCTATTGTGATTCTTCTTTTTTTACTCTGGACACATTCAACAACAGACTTTGCAATCTCTTCAACAAGCGGAACCACCAGCGCATTTCCAAACTGTCTATAGGCCTGCGAGTCGGAGACAACAATCTTGAATGATTCCGGAAAACCCATTAGTCTTGCACATTCACGGGGAGTAAGCCTTCTTGGAACGGGATTATTTTTCTGTGGAATCAGAACTTCCGACCCATCCTTGTAGTATCTTGCACTCAGTGTTCTGGAAATACCATCAAGATTGGTCATGCCATATCCGAATCCGTTTCCCTTTGCCTTGCTGTTTGCAGCATGCCTCTGAAGTGCGTTCCACACTCCCTTGGTCAGAGTGTATTTCTTGTCCACCTTGCTTTCCAGAATATCATGCATAATGAGTTTTCTATCAGGAATTTCTGGAAATGAAAATTCTGTCGGCTCTGAAAAACCTACAATAAATATTCTTTCCCTGTGCTGTGGAACAACAACTTTTGCATCCATTATTTTGTAATGAACATCATAACCAAGATGGTCCCGCAGCGTCTTCAGTATTATCTTCAGGGTCTTTCCCTTGTCATGACTCTGGAGGTTCTTTACATTTTCAAGAAGAAACGCCTTGGGCCTCTTTGCTTTTAGAATTCTTGCAATATCAAAAAACAATGTGCCCTGTGTTTCATCCTCAAATCCATGCGGCCTGTTGAGGCTCTGCTTCTTGGATACTCCGGCAATTGAAAACGGCTGGCATGGAAACCCTCCTGCAAGTATGTCATGATCAGGAATATCATTTTCGTTTATGTTTGTAATATCTCCCTCCGGCACTTCCCCGAAGTTTGCTTCATAGGTCTGCTGGGAGAACTTGTTCCATTCCGAGGAAAAGACGCACCTTCCGCCGGCTCTTTCAAATGCAAGCCTCATTCCCCCTATTCCTGCAAAAAGATCAATGAATGTAAACGCGTCCTTTTTCACAATCTATCTTAACCTCCGGGATGTTATCAAGTGTTTCAAGCTACACCATGTCACCATTAGTTTGATTTATTTAAAATTTTTAGTTGGAATCAAGATCAGGCCGGTCATTTTTGAAGGGATGATCGGTAATCATCGGATATCATCTTCATGGCCCTTGTTCTTGATGAGACCTTTTTCAGGTTTTCTTCAGAAAATGTCTGGTCTGTAAGATCTGCAAACTCTCCATATGGGAGTTTGACGGTGCTGGTCGTGCTTCCAAACATTCCAGATCCTCCGCCTATTGCATTCCATGAGGCCGCCATGATTACTCCCGAGAGTGTCATGCATTTCCATTTTACAAGATTCCTTTCCTTCCCATCCTTGCCATCCTCGACTTCCCTTACTACATAGAATGCATTGGCATCATTAGGCGAACAGATCCTTTCAAGACATGAAATCCTGCCCGAGTCTATTCCAAAATAGTGTTCCCTTATCTGATCCCCCTTTTTGTATTTCTCAAACACGGGGGACTTCTCCTTCAGTTCTACTGGAAATACAGAATTGTCTTGCGTTGATATGATAAAACTGTCCACATCATAAGGATCATCCGTTGAAACCTTTATGACGGATTTCAGAAACCCGGTGTAAAATATTTCCTTCAATACAAATGCCTCAAGTTTTTCCGTAGGAATTTTTGAAAGCTTGGAGATGATCTGTTCATTGCTGTCCCACTTCTGCGATTCCTGCGGCCTGCGCGGCCTCATTCCTCCCCTCCATTTTGAAAAGAATTTTCCTGCATCCAGTAGAACAAATGATGTTCCATTCAGAATGAAAAGATTCCATTTTAGAGAATCAAATCCATCACCGTCAAGCTTGGAGAAGTCAAGATGTCCGTCAGCAGTATGTGGAACTGCATAGATTACACCGAAGGATGAGCTGTCAAGAAATCGTGCAATCTTGTTGAAGATTTCCTTCTTTGATCCCAGTAACGAATCGACGTTCTTTCCCGCACCTGATGCATCCTCAATTCTGTTGTGGATAAAAACTGCATATCGTGCCCTGTGTGATTCGTGTGATTTCGGGCTAATCACCCAGCATCCTGGATAAAAATTTCCGGAATATTTTTTTAAAAATCCGTTCTCAAACTCGTTTTCAAAAGACAGTTGTGCCAGAAGTCCCTTGGCCTTGTTGACAGGAAACCATTTCTTGAAAAAACTAATGTAATTATCCTGCCCTGCCATGTAGGACTACTGTGGATAGCATAGAAAAAGTTGCCGCCAATTACCACATTCACGGGCTTGCAGTTGATGAGAAATGACAGACGTGTTTACTCCAGAGAAGCGTTCCTGGGTGATGTCAAGAATACGCGGATCCAATACCAAGATAGATCTTGCAATGAAGAAGGCCCTCTCAGACATGGGCGTAAAGTTTGAAATGTATCCAAAAATGTTTGGCAGTCCTGATTTCATAATCCCAGCAGAAAAAATTGCAATATTTTGTGACGGAGATTTTTGGCATGGCTGCAGATATCACGACCAAAAGAAGCCTGCAAAGAAATTCTGGCAAGACAAGATAGAAGGAAACATGGCCAGAGATAGAAGGGTTTCAAGAAAACTCAGACGTGATGGATGGTCGGTTCTAAGGTTTTGGGAGCATGACATAATGAAAAACCCGGAGAAATACAAGAGACGAATCATCAGACATTTGGACAAGGGTTAGGATTACAGTTCTCAGTTCATATTTTTTACAAATCCAACGATTTCAAAAAAATTAATTATGTAGAATATGAGGCTAGACAAAATTCTGGCGCATGAAAAACCTTAGAAAAATACATCATGTTTTTACTGTCATGATTTTTTCTGTTTCTTTTCTTTTTTCCATTCGCTTTTTTGTAATCTCACAGGCAGTCTTGCTCACATCTATCCCAATCCATTTTCTTCCCAAGTTGTCCGCAGCCTCTAGAGTAGTGCCACTGCCACAGAAGGGATCAAGTACTACATCCTTTTCATTTGATGAGATGTGTATCAGCCTCTCAAGAAGCTTTATGGGTTTTTGTGTGGGGTACATTGTTGATTCAGCCTTGGAGGATCTGACTGGTTTTATATCATCCCAGATATCCTGTAGTTGAATTCCTTTCATGTCATCCAGATATCTTTTTAGTAGCGGCATATTTCCCGGTTTGGTCTGTACAATTTTTCCCATTCGGTATAATTCATCCATTCTTTTCTTAGAAAATCTCCAATGTCGTGTTATTCCCAAGAATGTATAGTAGGGATCACCCTTTGCTGCCCCTCCCGGACCACCAAGATCTCCATGTGCATAATTTCTTCCAGTTTCTTCTTCCAAGTGTCTGTATGCCTTTCTGACATATTCTTCAGAGTATTTCTGATAAATGGGATTCCAAGTAGGATTATCCCCTTTGGAATAGTATAATATCGAATCATGTATTCTTCCAAAAATTCTGGCACCCTGTTTTGTGTCATTATGAGAATTATGTCTTTTCCAGATTATTTCGTTTCTAAAATTTGAATAACCAAAGATAGAATCAAGATTCACCTTGAGATAGTGCGAGATGTGCCAATCACAATGGACATAGATTGTTCCATTTTTCTTTAGAACCCTGTGACATTCAGAAATTATCTTTTGCATAAAATCAAGATACTGTCCAATACCTCCTTCCCAACTATCATCAAATGAACGAATTTCTCCTTGGACGGTTGTCTTCTGATGACTTCTTTTTGAGAAAAATGGAGGATCTAGATAAATAAGATCTATTGAAGCACTATGAAGTTTTCTTAATGCCACAGTAGAATCTTCACAAATGATTTGATTAGAGTTCATTGATGGATTTCTATATTTTTCTAATTAAGTCCAGGACCAAAAATATGTCATAAAATAGGTCAATTCACCTACACTTACAGTAGCCATCAGTGACATATGGGGATTTACAGATTTTGAGGAAGAGAACACTTAATGACAAAACGGGAAGAAATTCAATCCATTTTATGAGAGCGGTTTTAATACGCACATGGATGATAGGGTTAAAAAACTAATCAATTTATCGTTATGATGTTGAAACAACCTAAATTTTTAAAGTATACAGTTGCCAGTAAACTGCCCAAACTATTGGGAAGAGAATCAGTTTCAACCGAAATTCAAGCATTATTTGAATTAGTAAAAAATTCTTATGATGCAGATGCGAAAGCGGTTACCATAAAATTCAATCATGTTGAACTTCTCAGTAACGCTGTTAATGCTCTTGACCGTAGATACAAGATTTTATTTACAAAACTAAAAAATGAAAAACCCGATGCTCCGGTAAAAGAATTGGATGATTTAGTAAAAAAGGATCCATGGTACGTAGTACAATACAATCTTGTAGAAAAATATAAAGATCAAACAACAATCATAATTGAAGATACTGGTAAAGGTATGACACTTGAACAGATTCGCGACAAGTGGATGAAGATCGGGGTTAGCAAAACAGAAGACGAACTGATAACGGAAAAAAATCGCCGAGTAATTGGAGAAAAAGGTGTAGGCAGATTTGCGGTAGAAAGGTTATCACATAGAACAATTTTACATTCAAAAACAAGAGGTTCAAAGTACACCACAATAGTCGATAATAATTGGGATGAATTTGAAAAAACAAAAAAATCCTTCGATAAGATCAAGATTCCAATAGAATATTCACCTAAAAATGAATCAGAACAGGGACTAAAAATTGAATTACTAAATCTTAGAGACATATGGACAAAAAATAAAATTACTAAAGTTCTAGATGAATTGTCGTTACTAGTATTACCTGAAGAAATAGATCCTGATTTTCCATTTAAAATAACTGCAACATATGAAAAAGGAGGAAAGACGGTAACAGTTGAAGTGAAAGGCGGGATACTAAAAAAAGCTCCGTATCATTTCATAGCTGAATTAACAGGGGATTCTTTGATCCGTTTCACCAGTGCAGAATATAGAAAGGAATCAATCATCCCAAATGTTAGAGGAGTAAAATACGAATTACTTGAAGAGTTTCCATTTCTAAATGAAGAGAAAGAGGCTGCAATGGCATTATGTGGACCTGTCAAACTGACTTACTACGGATTTCCCTATGATCCAACTGGTAGACCTCTCGGATGGACTGAATTTTATGGAGAAACAAAAGTTGCAACAATACGTGAAGATGTCAAAAAATATGGCGGTATTCGAATATATCGTGATGGTTTTAAAGTCAGACCATATGGAGAATCTGGAAACGATTGGCTGGGATTGGAGTCTCGTGCAAGAGCTACTGCAGGAAAACTAGCTAATGACAGTGTAATAGGATGGGTATCAATTACTGCTAAAAATAATTCACAGATCATGGATACAACAACAAGGGAAAAAATCATAGAGAATAATGCATTTGAAGACTTGAAAAGATTCGTGCTACAAACTCTTCATGAATATTACAAATTTACTGAAAAATATAGATCAGATATTGTTGCAAAGCAAACAAAAAAAGAAATACCAAAATTCATAATAAAAATCAGAGACCAAGTAGTCAATAATGCCAAAATTCCAATCATGGAAAAACAAAGTATTCTTTCTACTTTGGATCAGATTCAATCACATTTTGTTGTAGAGGGAGAACGTGTCAAACTAGAAAAAGAAGCAATGATGGATGAGAAGGACGCATATAGAAATTTAGCATCAGTCGGAATTACTACCGGAGTGGTTGCACATGAGGTCAGGGATTATCTGCGTTCAATTTTATCAAACAGCGGAACTCTGAAGAGAGAATTAAACAAACCAGAAATTAACAAAGAGATTATGCTAAAAAGCTTGGAATACATGGAACCCTCAATTGTCAATCTTCGCAACTATATGACATTGATTGGCTCATTTACCTCAGCTATGAGTAGTCGAAAAAAAGAATTCAGACGTAAAAAGGATATTAATTTATACAATGAGTTGGTTTTCATTAAAAATTCATTGCGTGGAATATTTGAAAGATGGGGCATAAATTTCATAATTGACATACCAAAGAATCTACCCAAATTAAGAATGTTCCAAGCGGATCTGCAATCCATCCTGTTAAATCTCATATCCAATTCCATTAAATCATTAAAACTATTGGCTGATGATAGAAAAAAAATACTAGATGCCAAAAAAAATACTATTCGTATTTCTGCCGCAGTCGATAAAAAATACGTATACATCAAATTCAGTGACAACGGAATTGGGATTCCTCAGATGGACCGTAAATTTGTTTTTGAATTATTTTGGACCAGAACCGCAAACATGGAATCAGTCAGAGCTGGTAGCGGATTAGGTTTACCAATTGTAAAAGAAACAGTAAAAGATTATGGCGGTGAAATAACTATCGAGGATGAATCAGAATTCAAAACCGGGGTAACTTTTAAGATATCGCTTCCCGTGGAAAAGGTACTTAGAAATGAATGAGATAGTTGTCGTATACATTGAAGATCAGGATGAAATGATAATGGGTGCAACCTCATTCTTTTCCACAACTGAGTTCAAAATAGTTTTTATTAAAAACATAGAAGGCCTCGATGATGCAATAATGAATAATTCTCCAAAAATAGTAATTTCGGATGATGACATAAACGGGAAGAAATATGCAACCGATATAGCGGAGATAGTCAGTAGCCACAGAAAATTTAAAAAAATAATTCTGATCGGGTGTAGTGCATATGCAAATGCACCCGGACTTGAAAAAGAATATCAAAAAGTGGGATTCGATAGATTTTTTGATAATGATGGTTCTGAAGAACATATGAACATTATTGTAGAGTATATGCGAGAACAATTAAAGAAAAATAAAATGTAATAATTTTTCAAACTGCTTATCATGTGTCTACGCTCCAGTTGTATAGATCAAATTCATGGTTCCATATGGCAAATAAAACATCACTTTGCCAGAACTCAGAGTCACTAAGCATATGAATGTCTAATCTTTTTGCAAAAGGTTTATCATTTCGAATTACTATTTTGAATTATAAAATTGGAAACATCCACTAAAAACTTGATTTTTGGCATGGACTTGGACCCGTTCGGAACTGCAAACCGGCAACCGCATTTCAAATCGGGTCTGAGATTCGCCTTTTTTACTCAACTTTCTCTTAAGATGGAGTCAAAAAAATGAAGATATTGCTCAAAAACTCACCCTACAAGGATCTAAAAAATAACCAATTCAAACTTTGGGTAGAGAATCTTGAAAGAGGAAGTGTGATAACAGATGCAGAATACTTTAGACGAATAGGACACATATGCAAGACATTTGATACAACAACACAAAAGTTTGCAAGATTAAATGACAAAGCTGCTAGCAACTTTCTGCTCCAAGTCATAACTCATTTTGAAAACAAGAAAAGTGCAGGCACCAACATCAAGGGATATGTCAGAGCACTGAAGAGATGGTGGAGTTTCAATGATATAGAAGTAAGAAAGAAAATTAGTAGGCGGCTCCAATGATTATTCGAAATACGAGAGCGAGCGAGTCCCAACTACGGCAGAACTCCAAAAAGTTCTAGATGTTGCAAAGACCATAAGATAATTGGTTGTAACAAACACCTGTCTAAACGTTGTAGTTGTTTTACAAAATGATATACGTTCATGAAACAAGTTCTACAGCCTTCAGTAGTATAACAATAAATAGTCTTCACATGGGTATGCCCAACCCTCGATTAACTAGTATATTATCAAGTTTTGAAAAAACATCTAGCTAGCTTGTTTACTGGAAACATTTTGTAAACAAACTCATAGATCTCATCTTTTGTCATGTCCCTATTTTCATTATACGGCAAACAGACTAGGATTGAAACCTTCGTTCTTAATTTGTGGCGATCTATTTTTATACCATAGTATACCATGGTATAATGCAGTATACCATGGAACAAAGCACGATTAAGCTTTCTAAAAAGCTCAAAAATGATCTCAGAAAACAAATGAACCATCCTGGCGAAACCTACGAGATGGTGATTGCTCGACTTTTAAAAATTACTCAGGAAGGCGATGTACTAAGTGATGAGGTAATTAGAAATATTGAAGAAGGTATTGCAGACATCAAAGCAGGACGTGTATATACATCAGATCAAGTAAAAAGGAAATTAGGACTAAAGTAGATGGCATGGGAAGTTATTTGGTCTGAGAAATCCGTTAAACAATTAGAAAGAATAGACAAGAAGAATGCTCAGAAGATTTATGATTCAGTGTTAGATTGTGTTGAAGATCCATTCAGAGCCGTGATAAGACTAACCAATTCGCCATTTTATAGACTACGTGTGGGAAATTACAGAGTAATTTTGGATTTACAGCAAAGCAAGATGATAATCTTTGTTGTAGAGACTGATCATAGAGGTAAAATTTACAAGAGATAATTCTGAACCAATTTTTTTATGAAAAAATTCCATGGACCAGATGGTTACCATGAAATCAGTTGTAGATGGTCCTTCAAAAACAGGGCCCGTGAAAACAGATGTTAGCTGGTCCGGGGAGTTACAGGTAAAAATTTACTCGAGTCACGCTAATTCAGCTGAAATTAAAGGTAATACATACCAAGTCAAGATTGCGAACAAAATACACTAATTATAATATCATGTTATGACAAGTATGGAGATATCTCAGAAATCAAGAAAGTTTACCATTCTTGTAAACAAGGAAAAAGAGGGCGGCTATAGCGGCCAGTGTTTGGAGATTCCAGGCGCAATTAGTCAAGGTGAAATTCTGGAAGAGCTAAAAATCAACATGGCTGACGCAATTAATCTGGTTTTAGAATACATCAAAGACAGAGCAAAGAAAGAAAAAAGTAAGATCATGGAAATTACAACCTAAAATTTGAGTTTACGAAATCATCGTTTTCGTGATGTTCTGAGGGTTTTACACAAACATGGCTTTGTAGTAGACAGACAAAGTGGCAGTCACATTCAGCTTGTGCATAAAGACGGCAAGTATGTCACTCTGCCACGACAAGATCCAATCAAGGAAGGGGGACTTTGAGATCCATTCTTTTTCAGGCAAAGATTTCAAAAGAACAATTTTTGAGAGAAGTTTAAGCGGGTTCGGTTACCGCCAGAACTGTAGTGGGCACCAGTCCCAGACTTTTTTAACAATAAATTACTTTGTTAATTCTCCAATTACCATGATTATTTCAGCTTTGTCTATTCCAGTGACTGCAGATACTTGGGAATAATCCTCATCTGTAAATTTTGATATCGTATCTACAATTTTTTCCCTTCCCAAGATGGCAGTAACTTCTCTTTTCAATTCTGGGAGAGTCTTACTGGAATACCACAGAAGTGCATATATGTCACAGATGTCCTTTATTCTCTTGTCATCTTTTGTTCTGTCCGGTGCAGATTTTAACTTTGTAGAGACCAAGATTTCAGGGGCTGGCATCTTGAATGTGCCTCCAAAATCACTCAGCGAGATGAACCTTCCATCCCTGAAAACATAAGATAGTAGTTGCTCATCAAGCAATGGAAAACCTAGAACCTTTTGTGCGTTGGCATGAGGATTATCCGACATGGTATCTACGTACAATTGAAATATTTCATACGGTCGTTTCTTCTTTGCCTCTGCTTCAGTTATCTCCCTCTTCGTATCCATGTCATAGTATTTTACTAGTCTAAAACCTACGCCCACAAACCCCCTATCCTTCAAGATTTTTACTGACTGCGCAAGTGCAGAACTTTGTAATTCAGCTGTAGACCACTTCAGTTCCACATGAAACCCGAGGTCGATGTCTCTTGAACCTAGATAATTTCTGCCGTTGGCCTGATTGAACTTTTCATTTACCGTTAGATAGACAGCCCATCCTCCAAGAAGACATACAGGTTCCTTCATATTCGAGAATACTGCTGTAAGATGCTCTTGCGATATCTTGGTTTCATTGTCTGGATACAATGTCTTTTTCCTCCTTTTCCAACAGCATATCTGCTGCTTCCGCAGCAACAGCACCCTCTGTCAACAAATCCACTATCAATTGCGGTATTGACACTATACTTAGTCCTTCTTTAACAATCGCGTTGTAAAAGACATGTTTGTCTGTCATTAACACTCTAACATTTCCTTTTCCAACAAGCCCATTTTCCGAAAGAAGTTTGTGCCATTTCGCAAGATCGTCAGGATCTATGTAAAAATCAACTCTGGAAGGGAACAGGTATTTCTGTACCAGATTCTCCGCAGAGTATGTTGTCAGAGCATATGTCATATCGGTTTTCTTGAGCAGTTCCAGCGGATCTCTTATCATGTATTCTCTCTTTTCTGGCGTCATCTTCCAGTTTTTCCATAGTAGAATGATCTTGTGGTAATCCTTGACTTCAGTTCCCTGTACGCTTCCTTCCTTTTCCAGCCTTCTTAGAATTTTGATTACCCATGCGATATTTGCTTGGGCCTCTTTTGTAATCCTATATTTTGTCAGTCTTTCCTTGTAGTGATTTAGTAGTACTCGCAGAATTCTTTCTCGTACGTATCCCCTCTGCATTTTAACACCTATTACTATTGTTTATATACATACCAAATTAGTAATATATTACTAAACTACTTAATATTTAAAGTTAAGTAATATAATGGCCCTGTAGTCGTTATACGAAATTTTTAGCTAGATAGTGCTACACTTCCCATGGTTAGCCTTAGAGTCAATGGTTAAAGCTGCCCACACAACTATACACAACGACGAAAGAATAGGAAGGTTCTATTCCAGATTGGACAACTTGTGGCGTAGGTAATGAGGTGGATGGAGGTTCATTGATTGAGGTGAAGATCACATAGGAAATAACAACTGCTATTGCAACTTAGGATTACATTTTTTTTCATTTATTCTGACATCTTGGACCCCTTTTATGTCTATAAAAGAATCGTGTATCTTTCTTCTAGTTTAAAATTTTTTATGGACTGGTGTGAGACAGGTATTATAAAGTTCTTGTTAAGGGTCCAATGTTAACATCATTTTATTTTTATGAATATGATAGGTGCGGGCCGGGGGGTTACCGCTAGAATTGTTGTAGTGGGCACCGTCCAAGATTTTTTATTCATGCATTAAGAAATAGAAACCCAATTGGATTGCCGTACCGAAGTAACAAATAGTCAATAATCTGTAATCGTTGCATGGACAACATATGGGATGACGTCTATGCAAAGGATGCTGCATTTTTCGGAGATGAGCCAAGCAATTTTGCAATCACATGTTATGATACTATGAAGAAAAATGACCTAAGAAATGTATTAGAAATTGGATGCGGTCAGGGACGTGATTGCCTATTTTTTGCGTCTAAAAACTTGAAAGTTACTGCAATGGATCATTCTCAGATTGCAATAAATGGTTTGCTTGAAAAATCAAAGCAGAAGAATTTACACGTAAATGCACGTGTATGTGATATGAAAAAACCATTACCTTTTGACGATGGCATGTTTGATGCAGTATATTCCCACATGCTATTTAGTATGAGGTTCACAGCTGATGAATTACGATTTTTATTTCAAGAAGTTAATAGAGTGTTAAAAGGTAACGGATTTCATTTCTTTTCTGTGAGAAATCACAATGATAAATTCTATGGCAAAGGAATCAAGATAGATGATGAGGTGTACGACATCAATGGATTTCAGATTAGGTTTTTTACTACACAAGATATAGAGAATCTCGTCAAAGGTTTCAAGATATTTGAGATCAAAGAAGAATATGAAGAGCCTGCTACACTTTATCTTGTTACCACTAGAAAACAATAGTAAATTTGGGATTATGTTTAAATCCATTTTCAAAGGATAGAAAATATGGCAGACACAATTAGTGCAGAAAAACTTAGAGAACAAAAAGATGAGTTTGTTATAATTGATGTTCGTGAATCAGACGAGCTTGCTGGAAGGCAGATTGATGGCTCAATAAACATTCCATTAGGTCTTGTCATACGCAACGCAAGACAGGGAAAACTTGACCACCTAAAAGGTAAAAAAATAGTTTGTCATTGTTCAGCTGGATATAGAGGAAATATTGCATCTGAAGAACTTTGTAAATGTGGCATACAAGCAGTAAATCTAGAAGGTGGATTTGAGGCTTGGAATAAGTTAAATCAAAAATGATTCCATGTTTGTCAAGTGTTGAATTTAACCAAACCCTCTTTGATCTTCAAAATCAAAATTAGATAGATGACAAATTAGTGTGATTACTATGGTTCCCGCGCAAACTGTTGTGACGAGTCCTTTTGAACTCGTTATTTTGCTATTTAAAAAAATCTACGGGCCTCCTCTGAAATTTTCATGGCTTGGTTGTACACTACCTGCTCTGACGTGTTGAGCATAGTCCTGCCGTCGTAATCAATCCACTCTTTGCCACATCGACTGGAGTCGTGTATGGGTCTGCGGAAAATTCAGCGATGATGTGTGTAACGGTCAAGCCCCGCCAAGCGAGACTATAAGGTCAGTGCCAAACCCTGCAACTAGACCGAAAAGAATTCCAACCATCAGCACCGTGTTGGTTGTCTGTTTTCTTCCGGCGTTGTACATCAGCATAGAGACATAGATCAAAGCGCCGCCAGCAACTGAGAGAAACAGTATGTATAACACAGGAGAATACCAGAGGCTTCCAAGAACCGTTCCAAGGAATGTAGGACCCCCACCAACAAGACCTGCTGTCAAGAGAAACCTCATGCTTGGTTTTTTTATGAGATTCGTTAATGGTCCAGCTATTCCAAAACCCTCTGTTGTATTGTGAGCTCCAAATCCTATTATCAGAAGAACTGCAAGACCGATCTCTCCTGCAACATAAGACTGGCCTATTGCAAGGCCCTCGCTAAAGTTGTGCGCTCCTATTCCTATTGCAATCATCATTGCAAGCTTGTATGCACTCTCTTTGTGGAAGAGTTGTTTGAGGTGGTCGTCTCCGGCTTGGATATTTTTTAGCGACAAAATGTTCGGAACAGACCTTCGCATTATTCCAGACTCGTATAGCACCAGACCCAAGAGCCCAATTGCAACTCCTCCAAACAAGACTAGAAGATCAATTGTTGCGTCTCCAAGCGTTCCTTTTCCCGAGACTGCATCTTTTGCAGCAGTCTCTGCAGCCTCCCAGGACTGGCTGAAGACGTCAATTATGAGAAAAACCAGAATGCCTATTGCAAACGCGTTGAGAAATCCCTTGGTTCGTAAGCTGACGTTTTGAAGTATGGCAAGAGGTAGTCCTAGAAATATAGTGAATCCAGCTATTGCTCCAAGTATTAGAATTTGTGTATAGTCAATCAAACAATATCATCACTGACTGGAATTAGGACAACCTAATCTTCAATTTAAATGACTTGGGTGTTCCAAGAACATGGAATAATAAATAGAGTTAGTGTAGCCTGTGTTTGAACTTGTTTCTTCCTACCATGATCACCAGTGCTGAAAATGCGGTTGCAACAGCAATTGATGAACCGATTGGAAATTCTGGGATCGCCTGGGTGCCAGTAATGACAAGTGTAGTGGAATCTGGTATGTTGTTACTTTTTACAAAAGAGCTTGGCACAGTGATATGGATTGCTGTGAACGAACTATTCATCTCTGAGATTGCTTTTACCGGGATTCCTCCAAGACTAACGGTAAGATTACCGCTCAACAGATCAGTTGGTATTGCAACTTCATAATGCACAAAATCTTGCGATGATATTCCTGAAACGTCAAAGCTTATGCTCTTCTGTTCCTCGCTGAACCGCGGGTTTGCCGGAAGTTTTCCGGTCGAGCTTATCGTCATGTTGAAATGTTTTTCTCCGGCCATCACGTCATACGACATCTGGCCCATTGCCATGCTTCCCATACTTTGGTTAGACATTCCAGACATGGAACTTTGCGCAAATGCAGGGGATATAGATACGATTGTGATAATAGTTAGGATAACAGATATCGTGCCAGTTTGTTTCATAGCTGCTGGATCATCATTCCAATCTTATAAATTGTTTATCTTTTGTCAAGTAACCAGTTTTTATAATCAGAGAACACAACCACAGCAGTGGCAAAATACCGAGTCAAATAGATTCTAGTTCCTTTGGGCGGATCAAAGAACTCGTTCGGGGCTGCACACCGGCAACCGCATTGTATTTCAGACTCCTTATGGTGTGAGACCTCTTCAAAGCTGTATACTTGTATATCGGCATTTACTTATGCAATCCCTTTCTGATTATTTCCAATGCATTCTGAGCTCTTTCAGGTTTTGGCAACTGTATCATAAACACATTAGAGTTTCCATATTGCGAATTAGAAGATAAGGCAAGCAATGCAGTTTCCGCTAACGCCTCAAAAAAATCCACTGCCTCATTTGCATATATGAGAAATTTTTCTTCAATGTTTCCATATGAGAATTGCAATGTAATCCTAACAAAAACATGGCCAAGACCATCTTGCAATATGTTAAGATTTGTCTCAACAGAAACCGGTTTTCCTGCAATGACTTTCATCACATCATCAAATTTTTGACCAGGCACAACAATACAGGGCACCTGTTTTCCTTCAAAATCAAACAATGTCACATCCTTGTGTCGTTGCAAGAGAAGCTCTTCAAGCTCGTTGTTTACCATAGAAGAAATATGCGTATGACTTTTTTAAAAAGATAACCGATAAAATCAGATGATGCTTAGAGTTTTTGCCAAAAGTTCTATTCTCTCATTATCTTCTTCTGTGATTTTTTTGCCATTATACTTGTTATTGAAGTATATCAAATCCACTACTTTGGACTTGTCCATGTTTACAACTGTGGCATTGTATGGAGTCTGAATTTTTTTGTTTGTAAGTATGACTAGCCTATCCACTACTGCGGATTTTGACATATCTGAGATTTGTTCCAGGTCAGGAATACCTAATTCATCAGCAATCACGGCCAATCCAACTTTTGATCCAAAGTTGTCTTGATAAACTGCATCAAGAAGTAGATTTTGTTTCTCTAGTTTTTGTATAGTACCCATTTTCTGGGCAAAAACAGTGAGACTTTTTACTGCGTTTTTGATTTCCTTTTCATCATTTCCTTCATTTCTTCGTATTGTCAAGAAATCAGATATTGGTATATTCATTATACTTCCCCTCACTCTAAGTCCTGGATATGATTGCCTTATCGCGTCATCAATTACATATTCATCAATTTTTTTAGAATCTGATTGGGTTGCCTTTTCCATTGCCTGGTACAAGATATTGATGACAGAGCGTACATTTCGAAATTCTGCAAATTCATCATACAAGACCTGGATTTTTTCATTTAATTCTTGTTGCTCTTCAGATCCAAATTTGCCATTTTTATCACTGTGTTTTATGTACTCTGTAACAATCTCGGCAAGTTCGTCTTTAGAGTTTGATCCTGCCAGATCTATTTTGTAATTTGCTTTTTCTAGCCTGTCAAAAACAGACGGATTAACGTTTTGAATCTCCAAATAGCCTGATGGCGTGGTTATCAACAATAGCACAGATGCTGGAAGATGAGCATTTATCACACCCTTGACGAATTCAATTGAATCCTTATTTCCATCAAGCTCATCTATTTCAAAGACTAGAACTTTTCCCAAGAATCTGTGAGTCAGTTTAGATAGTGAGGACAGCATTCCGATTAATGTTTCCAAATTTTTAATTTCATCAAATGAATTAGATATAACATTTTTAATCAAGATAGATTCATGATAGTCAAATTTGTGAATTAGAAATTCAGTCAAGTGTTCTAAAGATACAGACTGTTTTCCAGATAGTACATACTCAGTTTTTTCTTTTATCGTCATGCCAGTAAGTTTATTTACAAATGTATAATCAAGCGCCTTTTTTGCAGAGTTATCACCTTGTTCCGCATTTTCTCTCAGATAATTCAAGAACTTTGATCGTAATTGTACAAAGAATTCATTATCAAATCCCTTCAATATTGCATCATAAATTCCCGATACAGTCTTTGGCGAAATTGTAGACAAGTCAACATAGGAACATTCTGCATTATATCGACCTTTGAGACTCTTGACATGTAGAGCCAAGTGAGTTTTACCAGAACCCACGTCTTGTACAACAGTGATTACACGAAAGTCGCCATTTTCAGCAGTCTTGCCCTCTACTTTTCTATTTAGTTCCTTTATGCATTCAACCACTGCAGCTTTTGCTTCTTTGTGTCTTTTGCCTCCAAGTATCTTTGCATCTTTTTCCGTGGGGGTCGGACTACTTGGATATGGATTTAGATCTAAATTATATGGATACATTAGATTTTCCTCACATAACCATGAACTAGTCCACGCATCACAATTCCTTCTTGACCTCCAGATGATACTTCATACCTATCTTGGTGATTCTCAATCAGGCTTGTTGTCATTTGGTAGAATTTTTCTTTTGATAGATTTTGATTCTCACAAACCTTTTCTCTGATTTTATTGAATGGAATCCATCCAATAGATGTAGAAGATTCATTTAATGAACTGTTAAAGACTCCTTCAAAATCATCATTTTTATGTGCATCGTCGCGTAGCGAAGATCGTTCCAGTTCTTCTTGTAAAACATCTGCATGAGCCTTCACTTTTGCAATGGATTGGTTCACACCTGCTAACATGTTAAGCATTAGTTTGAATTTTGGATCGTTTTGTGTTACATGCTGAACATAATTCTCTTTTGTCCATACAAAGTATGCCACGCCTTTTTTTTCAATAAAGATTTTCTCATCTGCCTTTAATTCCTCAAGCATGCTCTCACAGTCTTTTCCAAATATTTTTTTCAGATCAGCCTTCTTTACCCCACTTATTCCAGAAGCGCTGATTTTCTCCAATATTTCCTCTTTCACATACAAGGCTCTACAAAATTTTATTTAATATCCAAGGTGACATAGGATAACAATTTGGTGAAGATTTGTTATCTCTGATATGAACAGGCGCTACACATAAGAAATCGCCCCAAAAATGCAGATCAGTCACAATATAAAGCATAATAAGATAAGGTGTCATTGCAGAATGATGATTGGGTATTCTGATATCATTTGATGAATTATACCTGGGGTATCTGACTGCACGAAAAATATGAGACTGGCATATTAACTCAAGAATTAAATCCTAAATGACCCAATAGAAGGACATTGGAACCACAAAATGATTCATGGAAAGACAAACTTACCTCGGAACAATATTTTGTGTGTAGAATGAAAGGTACAGAACCGCCTTTTACTGGAGTGTATCATGATTCAAAGGAAAAAGGGATTTACAAGTGCCTATGTTGCGGAACCGAACTATTTAGCTCAGAGACAAAGTTTGATTCTGGAACCGGTTGGCCAAGCTTCTGGGAATCAATTGCAGACAATGTAAAGACAGAAGAAGACACAAGCCATGGCATGTTAAGAGTTGAGGCATTATGCAAGAAATGTGACGCCCATCTTGGGCACGTATTTGATGATGGCCCAAATCCTACAGGTTTACGATATTGCATAAATTCTGTTTCTCTGAAACTTGAAAAATAAATTATGTATCAGGGTAATAGCAAAGTTACCTTGTTATTAATAGTACCGTATGATACCGTAATATATGTTAAATTGCGAATTTTGCCCAAAACAGTTCTTTGAAACTGCAAACGGGTTGGTAGCAAAGACATTTCATGAAAGTCTTCACGATCCAGAATTAGTGAATAACTAAGTCTGGTTCTTTTTTTGTACCATACAAAATCAAACCCTAACTCTTTTATCGGTTGCCTTCATTCTAATTTAAAGTGACTAAAGCAAAACGTGCAGAATCAAGACCAAAAGATTCTACACATGATGTTGTCAAGAAAATGTCTTCAATTTCAGACGCTACCAAGACTCTGGCTTCTGAAGTGAAAACAATGTCAAAAATATTTGCAGAAAATCAAAAAATCCTAATCTCCCTTAAAGACATGATATCATCAGTAAACTCTGCATTAGATCAGATTCAGAAAAATTCTAGACAAATAAACATAATTGAAGAAGATACACAACGCCTGTTTTCTGGGATGACCCAAGTCAAAGCACATTCTAACTTGATAGACAAAATAAATAATCAAATAAACAAACTGCAGGACCACGTAGAGAAAATTCGAGACAAACAAGAATCTATGCCAGATACTAATAAAATCATGCAAAGTATTGCAGATAATCTAGACTCTACTAGAAATAATACCAAAATGATAATGCATGTATCAGAAAAAACGGAGAAGGTACGTGAAGAAATTAAAAATGTAATGACTAGTTCAGAATCATTATCTAATATCAGTAATGAAATAGAGGAGTTACGAAAAAATACAAGCGACATATCAACCAAAACAGAGTCACTTTCCAACCTACATCAAGAGATTGAAGAGGTAAGGCAAAGTACGAAGGAAATAGCCTCAAAAACTGAAAAAATGTCAGAATTAGAGGGTGCCATATCAAATTTGAAAGGTGAGATTGGTACCATATCTACAAAGACAGATTCCATATCAGGGTTGAGTTCTCAAATAAGAAATGTTGGTTCTGAGATTGATTCATTGATAAAGAAAACAGATTCCTTGTCTTCATTCGGGGATGACATTAGAAACATCAATTCTGAGTTTATCAACTTCAAAGAAAACGTGATTAACAAGAGTAACAGTCTTGATGAAAAAATATCAGATTTTGCAGAACTGCTCAATAAAAATTCGGCATCAATATCAGAGTTTAACAAGAAAACATACGAGATTGCACAACAATTACAGGATGTTCGCAATGTTACTCACAAGACATCTCAAAATACATCACATGAGGTCATGGGTCTGCTCCGCTTGTCAGAATTCCAGTCAAACATTAGAATGCGTTCTGAATCAAAATATGGCACATTAGAGGACATAGAGAAAATGGTAGTGCAGACTAGAGACATTGTGAATCTGTTTGATCGAATTTCTATCGAAGTAGAATCAAAGATGCCATTGCCTATAGAGGTAAAGCAATGGAGCATCTCCAAAATTCTTGACTGTGCAGACAGATGGGAAATAAGGTTTACAGATGTATTCAGACTTTTGATTACAGAACTTGGTTCAGACATTGTAAAAAGAACAATTAGAATAGAACAGGTTCGTGATCTTTTCGGAATACGAGCAGTAGATGAAATAAGACGTGAATTGAATATTACCTAGCTTTCATCGTCTTTGTCAAGGCTCTGTTTTTTCTTCTTCAAAAGTGCAAAGATTCCAATAATTACTGCAACCCATACAACACCAAATAACATGTTAGAAATGCTGACGTACATGTATGGCGTAGCATCGAGTAAGTTGAATGTTATAGTAGTAGCTTGAGAATGAATATTCAGCATTCCAGTGTGAAATGCGGCAGTATCTGCAGAAGTAGTCGAAACTTTGTCAAGTGTAGACGACATCGTACTAAGATCTCTTTGCATCATCCCAAAGTCTGTATCTTGTGTAGGAAATATCCAAACAGGGTTCCCAGACTTTGGAAGTAGTTGTTGTACAGTTTTGATATCATTGGCAATGATTTGCGGATCAGATGTAGCCTGAATTCTACTTAGAATTCCCCTAGATTGATCAAGCGGATAAATGGTACTTCCATATTCTTCAAAGGCCATGACCACACCTATTACGATCAATCCAAGTATACCTGCCAATGCTAGTTTATAGTAATTGTTTGCCATTTTTTCTGCCTTTGATTCGACTCTACCTCTTGATTTGCCTTTTTTAAATGTTGAATGCGAGATGCTAAGATATGCGATGTAAAGAAACCCAGCTACCTGAATTCCTATTATTGGTACGAATATAGGATTATTAGAAAATATTGCGACAAACATGCCGACTATTCCGTACACACCAAAAAATATCTCAAGAAGAGTAGTTTTTGTAAATGGGAGAGCATAAGCCTTGTCTCTCCAATCGTCATCATTTTTTATTATTCCAAATTTCGGTGTACGTAAAAACTCATTTTTTTTTCCAAAGAGTGCATCAAAAACTGCCACGGTATTGTTTACAGACATGCCAGCAGAATAGATTATCAAATACAAATAGGAAAGTGTCTTTGATCTCCATTTTTTTGCATACATTTGTTGAATGACCAAGATGTATGCCACAGGTCCCATTGCCAAGTAAGCAACTATTGTGAGTGCTGGCAAGCCACTTATCACATAGAGATTTATTTTTGAAGCCAAAAGTATTGGTAGAATTAAAAATTGTGCAAGAACTAGCGGATGTACAATATGTCGTGTGAGTTGAACAAATGCCTGAATTTTTGTGTCGACAGGTATTTTCTTTATTGCAACATCCCCAAGTAATTTGACTGCACACTGAATGGAACCTTTTGCCCATCGAAATTGCTGCCTTTTTGCCGAATTCATCTGCACCGGAAGTTCTGCGTCTACTACAATATCAGGAATAAAGACACATTTCCAACCTTTCATCTGTGCTCTATAACTTAGGTCTAGATCTTCAACCAGTGTAGCAGTGTGCCACCCTCCAGCATCCTCAATGCACTGGGTTCTCCATATACCAGCAGTACCATTAAAACTCATAAAGAGATGAGAATTGCTTTTTGCTTTTTGTTCCACCAGGAAATGAAAATCAAGGCTGAGGGCCTGTGCCTTTGTCAGTGGGGAATATTTCTCGTTAATATGGCCCCATCTACATTGAACCAATCCAATGTTTGAATTAGAAAAGTATGACAAAGCTTTTTTGAGGAACCATGTTGGAGGAATAAAGTCGGCATCAAAAATTGCAATAAAGTCACTCTTTGCAAACTTCATTGCATTTCGAAGTGCACCTGCCTTGTATCCTTTCCTGTTTGATCTTCTTATATGATGGATGTCAAATCCTTTGTTTTTGTAATTTGAAACTAGATTCTCAAGTAGATCATACGTCTCATCAGTAGAATCATCAAGTACTTGGATGCACAGTTTATCTTTCGGATAATCTAATGCACAAACTGCATCAACCAATCGAGAAGCAACATATTTTTCATTGTATATCGGGAGTTGAAGCGTGACGGTCGGAGTCTCGGTTAGTTCTATAGAACTATTTTTTTTATGGCGCCTGGCAATTACAACAAGATAATAAAAATTACAAGTATAGAGCGTGATTATCATTGCCATCCCAATGAAAACATTCCAGAGAAATTGTGTTAAGGTATTAGGAAGAACGTGTGTAAGCATTTGGAGTTTTTCAACTCTAGAGTCTTTATAGCCGTACCGCTAAAATTTTCATTATCCTTTCTTGGATATTTTTATTGCTTGAACTGGGCATACGTTTTCACAAGCTAGACAGAATATACAATCAGGCTCTCGTGCCATCAATGGTTTTTTATCAGAGGCTGGATTTCCTGCAAACTCGGCCCATTCGTAAACTTTTACAGGGCATGCATCTATGCATGCACCATCACCTACACAGATGTCATAATCAACTGAAACAAATTCTCCCCAAATTCCAAGTATTTCGTTACCCTTTCGTTGACCAAATACTTTGATCTTATGACTAGATGGTGCAGTGAAGGTCTCAACAACTTTGAGTTTTGATTTAAAGTCAACATCGATTGGACCTGGCTTGGCTCCAGAAGGTGTTTCAGGTTCTTCTGCTTGTGCAACCTGTTGTCCAGGCTGCGGAGCTGCCGGTTTTGGTTTTGGCTTTGCATTAGGAACTATTTGAGCTAATGGAGTCATTTCTTCCAAGGTCTTCAGAGCTTGCTCTTGTGACATTTGTTTTATTTTTACATCGTGCTCTAGCATTTTATCAGCAAGGACACTATTTCGTAAAATTGTATCAATTATCATCTTTGCATTTGCATCGGCTTTCTTTCGATAATCTTTAACCCAGAGACCATCACCATATTTTTCAACCGGATATATTTGATAGATCATGTCTACTACTTCTCCAGTTACTATCTCAACCTGAACCTCGAGATCTATAGACTTGTATCCCGAATCATCTGGATCTGGCAAATTTTCTTCTTTCCAGCGATATGTGGCATAAATCCTGTCAGCAAATTTATCCATTTCAAAGACTTTCTTAAACCCAGAAACAATAGAATCAATTTCATAGCTGTCTTCAAGTTTTATAGGAAGACGATAAAGACCAAGTTTGTAGCTGTGTAAAGGATAGACTCCTCTTTTTGATGTGGCCGATTGAACTGTATACACTTTATCCTTCAACAGGAGTGACATCTGTTTAGTGTAATGAAAAAGAGTTTAAAAATGCTTCCTAATAATCAGGACAAGTCTCTTCTCGGATCTTTCTATATCGCTGTTCTATCTCAGTTGCATATCCTAGTACGTTATCAAAACCATACTTGTCCCTTGGAAAATACCACCGGATTACCACCTTATGCCCTATCCCATCCATATCATAGATCATCCCTTTATCCGAATAGACACCATACTTTTCATCAACCGATCTTTCTTGTACAGTCAGACCACGTTTAGTCTTGTCTTCCAGTATGATGTGATTTGGATCATCAAGTATGGTATAGAATATACCTTTTTTTAGAATTGGCAGTTCTTGGCCTGTTTCGTTATTTTTCGATTGGGTTTCCAATCATATTACCCCATTCAGTCCATGATCCATCATAGTTTCTAACCTGAGGATATCCAAGTAAATATTTAAGAACAAACCAAGTATGCGAAGATCTCTCTCCAATTCTACAGTAACATATGACATCCTTGTCTGGTGTAATGCCTTTTGTTTCATAAATTTTCTTTAGTTCTTCCACGGATTTGAAAGTACCATCAGTGTCATTTACTGCACTGGCCCAAGGAATATTGCGCGCATTTGGAATGTGTCCCCCTCTTTGAGCATGCTCCATTGGATATTCTGCAGGAGCAGTTATTTCGCCTGAGAATTCTTTTGGTGAACGTACATCAACTAAGACTGTATCTCTTTTGTCAAGTGACCTTCTTACATCAAAGAGATATGCACGGAGTCCTTCATTTGGTGGCTGTGCAACATAGTTTGTTTTTTGTATTTGTGGTTCATCCTTTGTATAAGATCTGCTTTCAATTTCCCATTTTTTTCTTCCACCATTCATTATCTTTACATTTTCATGTCCATAATACTTGAATATCCAAAATACAAACGCAGCAAACCAATTATTAAAGTCACCATACAAGATAACTTCAGACTGTGTTGTTATTCCATTTCGTGACAACAAGTCCTCAAACTGGGACTTGTTGATTATATCTCTGGTGATTGGATCGTTAATGTCACGCTTCCACCAGATAAGACTTGCCCCTTTCAGATGTCCTTGTCTGTATGCGTTCTCAGGATCATAGTCCACTTCTACAATTTTTAAAGAGTTATTGCCCAGATTTTTTGATATGGTTTCAGTGTCAACTAAAACTTGTTGTACAGGATTCATTTTGTCTCTATCATACTAGACTCGAAAGGTCCTTAATATTTTATGCTCATCAGATGCTTTTTAAGTGAAATTAAAATTAGTAATTTCTATTGGAACTACACAATGTTGCACTAGTAAGCAAAGTCGGTTCAAGTGAATCGGAGGATGCAGTGAAAAAAGTTGCGAGAAAGCTACTTGCAAAAAAAATCAAGGTATACACTGTTTCGCCTGTGGATGTAGATGGAGCCAGAAAAATCAATGATTTAGAAGATCTCAAGACCACAAAACTTGACTTGACAATCACCTTGGGGGGAGATGGAACAACTTTACGAACTTTCAGATATTTAGAAAACGAGGTACCAAATCTTGCAATAAATGTCGGGGGAAACAGAGGCATATTATCAGAAATAACACTTCCTCAAATCGATACCGCCATTGAACAAATTATTGCAGACAAGATTTTTTTTGACAGGCGAACACGGGTGGTTGCTTCGTGTGGAGGACAAGACTTTCCTCCAGCATTAAATGAGATTTACATCAATAGGCAAAATTTGACAAAGACATCATTGTTTGAGATCAAATTTCAAAGTGATACAGTAACACAGAAAATGGACGGAGTGATTGTTGCAACTCCAAGCGGTTCAACGGGCCATTCATACTCACTAGGAGGTCCAATTCTTCATGAAAGTTTAGACGTCCTTATCATAACACCGGTTGCACCAGTCAACAAATTACCATCAATTGTGGTTCCTGATGAAAAAATTGAGATCACAAGTAATCACGATTCAAACATAATCATGGATGCCCAAGTGATCAAAACTGCTAGATTTGACGAGGTGATAACCATTAGAAAATATAAGAAACATGCAGTATTTGTAAGACTGAAAAAACAAGGTCTAAGACAGATGAGTAAGCTTGGTTTCTAGAATACTAGATGCCACCTCATTTTATGCAGGAGTTCCATTTTCTTCACAAGAACAAGGATTTACAACTCCTCTAGTTTTTGAAGAGATCAAACATATTAAAAAAAGTCATGATGCAGTACAAACTCTCATCGATTTAGGCAGATTAAAGATTATAGAGCCAGAAGAAAAGTTCACCAGTATTGTTTTGGAAAAGTCAAAGCAAACAGGAGATCTTTCTGAATTATCAAAAGAAGACATATCGGTACTTGCATTGTGTGTGCAGTTAGATGGCGAATTAGTGACCGATGATTATACTGTATCAAATGTTGCCAGACACTTGAATTTCAGAGTCATCCCAATAATGACCAAGGGAATATTCAAGGCGTTGGATAGTGTGTATTCTTGTCCGGCTTGTAACAAGAACTTTGAGAAAATGTCAGATTGTCCAATATGTGGAAGTAAATTAAAGAAAAAATCATCCCAGAGTAAGTCTTCTTCCAACCCAGTCCGCAAAAGATCCATCATATAGCTTTACGTTTTCATATCCAGCTAGTCGTAATTGGGTAAAAACATTTGCGGCCCTATGTCCAAGTGCACAATAACATACCAGTTCTTTGTCTTTAGGTATTTGTTGCTCGTTAAAAATCCTCAAGAGTTCATCTTTGTCTTTAAAGAGAGAACCATCATCTCCTACACCATCAGTAAAAGGAAAAAGTATTGAATATGGTATCCTACCTGCCATGAATTCTTGAAGAGATCTAGTGTCAATAGTGATGACAGTATCAAGTTTTTTATAAAGTTCCTCTGCTTCAATTCTTATCAAAGAATTTATTTTTGGAATAAATGTTGCACCCGTAGGTTTTGGAATGTCTCGGGTAATTGGAAGACCTTTTTTCTGCCATGTTGTCATTCCAATATCAAGAATTTTTGTCTTTTCGTGCCCAAAATATAAAAATGTCCAGGCTATTCTGGCAGCAGAAGGATCCAGATAGTCTCCGTATATTATGACAGTTTTTGATTCATCAATCCCAAGTGAACCAAACAGAGTTGCCGCTTGATCATTTTCAATTACAATATTTGCTCCATACTGATTAGTTTGTACAACTTTTTCAATTCCCAAAGGCTGAGAGTTTGGAATATGTGCATATGAATATGGAACATTCCCACGAGAATCCAGTATCACGAGATCCGGATCATTGTAGTGTTCTGCCAACCACTGATGTGAAGACATCAATTATTTGATTAGAATGCTTGGGGCATATTTGAATAATCTGTCATACATCATGTAATGTTTTTTGATCAGTCTTTTTTTCATCCTTGTTTTTGGTATCAAGTATTTTACGTATCTTTTGAGCTCGAGATTCTCCCATTCCATTTATTTTTGACAGTTCTACAGATGATGCATTCAACGAATTGCTCGTAGAGCCAAATTTTTCTAGCATCCGTGTAGCAAGTTTTTCTCCGACACCAGGCAGACTACACAAAATTGATAGTTGCTGCTGTTTTAGATCACCAGATTTTCTAATTTTTTTAAGAAATGGTCCCTTTACTGCATCCTGTCTTGCACACATGGATATCAATAGTTTAGCTGTATGTGATGCATTAGGAGTTGGTATTACAGGTATTTTAAAATCCAATATTACAGAAGACAGCGCACCATAAAATACGAGTGGATTTTCTGTAATTTTGTCTATTTCGTCAACATTTCCCTCAATTACAATGGCAGGATGCTCAAAGTGTTCTTTTAGTCTACTACATTGATCAAACAATCGTCCGTCAAAAACTGACGAGATAAAGTCATTAACGCTTTTTCTTTCCACTATGGTTTCAGGTGCAACAATATAGTCTCCCACAGGCAAAGTCATCATCTCCACTTTCACACCAATGTTTTTTATTAGATCAGGTATTCCGCTCTTTCTTTCCCTTTCGTCAATTACCATTCGAAGATCGTTAATTTTCATTAAATCATCATGTTTCTGTAAAATATTTTATTTAGGAACATCTGTCTTTTGCGGTCCTGGCGGTGTAGTAGGTCCTCTCAGCATTTCCCGTATTTTGGTTTCGGCTTCTTTGAGGTTTTCTTTTATTCTTGATTCCTGTTTGGACAACACTGTAAGCCTCGTATTTGCAAGCTCTTTTTTTTCTTCTAATTCTGAAAGCAATACAGCCTTGGTAGACTTGACAAGAATTGATCCTGCTGTTTTGTAAACAATGTCATCATCAGTTGCCTTTTGTAGAACTTCAAGTGCTCGCTCAGTTTCCAAATGTTCCGATTCAAGATGTTGTTTCTGCATCATTATGGATTGGAGATTTTGTTGCAATTGCTGCATTCTACCTACCTGTTCCTGCAACCATGGAGGAATTTGTTGTTCTCCTACAGACATGACTGTCTGACCATCTGTTTTGCTTATATCTTTACCGATTCAATCGAGTCATTACTTGCTTGTACAAGTCTCAACGTAGAATTCAGATTGGCACGTAGGTGTGAAATTTCTTGTGCATCAATCATAATCATTATTTTTTTACCAAGCAAAAAATTTGTTTTTGTCGGATTCTCGTCGTAAAATTTGTTATCAGTTTCAACAGAGTGAAAAATTGATTTTGTTCTTTTTCCAGCAGAAATTTCTATTTTGGCATTATAGTTTGACATCGTATGCCAAGCCTGCTACTTTAAAATTGCATTTTTTACAAGCCCAGATTCCTACTGCCTCCCTTCCAAATCTCTCAGAACCACACTCAGGGCATTTTCTCTGTGCTTTTAGTTGCCTATGTATTGAGGTGTATTTTTTTCTTGGTTTGAGACCATATTTCTGACCAAGTCCTTTGAGCGAGGAAGTTTTACTTTTTACCATTCTACATCAACTGCTCAAATTGCTTCCTTATTTTCCTTCCTACAGTAAGTGCCATTTCAGAGCATCGTAAGAGCTGCTCAGCAGTAAATCCGTCACTTCCTCCCTTTTGTACAGCACAAATATTTCCATCAGAATTGGTTGTAATTGTAATTCTTGCATCCATACAAGATTCCTCATCCCTAGTGGGATCAATAACAATATAGTCACCAATTCTTGCCATGGTGACAGATACAGGTAGTGTCTTTATCGGAGGTTTGGATGTTACACCCTCTACAAGAACCGGCACCTCATTTTCTATTTTATATTTTGGAACAGAACAAGAAAGAATACCAGCTACCGATGCATAAGAACAGGCATCAAATAGATTTCCACCAGAATCAATCACGCTGCTATCAATGAACATTCCAATAACAGATTTATTTTCAATTAAAACTAGTTGATGTAAATCAATCATTTCAGTTTCTCTTATTCCCCTGTCAACAACTCGCGCAAGTTCGATGACTTCCTCATTTGGCGGTCCAGGCTCTGCATTAGGATCTGCAAGTGGTAAGATTTCTGCGGTGCAGATAAGAATTCCCTTGTCTCCAAGATCTGGAAACGGTTTATCAGGTTGTATTTTTACGCCGGTTATAATTTCAGTATCTCCTAATTTTACTCTGGCAGAACCATTGGCCTTTGGAATAACCCCTGTTTCGATAACTAGTGGTCTTTGTTCATCAAGTGCTCTCCCATCAATTCTTTTCCCAGTCTTGAGGAGATCAAGAATCTTATCTCGTTTTAGTTGATCTAATATTAGAGAATTCAATTTTATTGCTCACCGTTTTGAAAGTATTTTTCCATTAATGCTTTTCGTTGAACTTCATAAACACGTTTGCAACCTACCAGAGCAGTTTGCATGCATGTTTTGAACTCTTCTGGTTTTAGTATACCATCAAGCTGCAAAAGTGTAATGTTTCCCATATTTGGCATCAATGCCACTGGCATGTCTGCCTGCCCTTCCTGATCTTCTTCATTATTTACATCTAAGACTATCCTGTCTGCTACCTTACCTGCTGCACATGCAGATACCAAGTCGCGCATTGGTATACCGGCATCAGCAAGAGCAACAGCTGCTGCATCAAGTGCAGCACATCTTGAGCCACCATCTGCTTGAAGAACTTCGATGAATACATCGATTACAGTACGTGGATAGTCTTTTAGTATTACCGCAGGTTGCAATGCTTCCTTGATAACTTTGGAGATCTCAATCTCTCTTCTCGATGGAGCAGGATTCTTTCTTTCTGTTACAGAGAAAGGAGACATGTGATATCTGCAGCGAAGAATTCCAGAATCTGGATTTGCCATATGTTTTGGATGAACATCTCGTGGGCCAAAGACTCCTGCCAAAATCTTATTTTTTCCAAATTCAATATATGCAGAACCATCTGCATTCTTTAGTACTCCAACTTTGATAGAGATGTTTCTAAGCTCGTCTAATCTCCGTCCATCACATCTAATTCCATCTTCAGTCATTAATTGTGTCATTATTTTCACCATCTGATACTCCAAGCATGGATTTGACTCTTTCAGTCAAGTTCGGCGTATGCGCAAGAGCATCAATCATTTTCACTGCTTCTACTGCCTTTAATAATCCCTCGGAATCTTCACAGGATATTACTATCCATCCGTTTTGACCTATTGTAATAATTGCTTTAGTAGCCATCTCTATTGTTTGAATCATAGAACCGCGTTTACCAATCAGTCTAGGCACTTTGCTTGGCGATATCGTAACTAGCTCACCGGATTCGATCTTGCCAAGATCTCTGTCCTGTACTGTAAGAAGAGGATCTCTCGATCTATCAAAATTAGCAATTCTGGTTGCAACCAAATCACCAATATCGAGTCTTTGTTTTAGCTCATCCTTAGTAGGAGAATAGTCTCGACCAAAAACATCTTGGGCAGGTAAAAATCCAACAAAACACGAGTTTATGTCAAATTCCCAAGAGAGGGGCGAGGTTCCAATTACTTTGCCAATGACCAAGTCATTTGTTTTTGGCATATATCCTCCAGTGAGAGGAATCACTTTAACAGAATTTTCAAAAATTTCAGATATCCCAATGCACGTTGAAATCATTCTATCGCCATCTTGATACACGTTTTGTTCAGGTCGTAAAGGCCCAGTTGCTATCACATCACCTGGAATAACGTATCTTCTTTTTACATCCATCATTTTGCAACCTCAATAGAAGCAGTACCTTTCGTTACAGAACCTAACCTATCCATTACATTTGCCCTTGCCGCCGCCGGTATATCTAGTATTACTTTAAGTGAACCGTTTGCTTGCCATTCTTCTTTTTTTAAAGTTCCAAATGACTTTAAGACAGAATAAGATTGAGCAGCAAATTGTGCTGGCACCAAAATTTCAAGGAGCATGTTTTCAGATTTTAATGGAATTATAGAACGAATCTGTTCAATTATTTCTTTGATCTGCTCATCGGTATTTTTGAAGGGATCAATTGATACCCTTGCATCATCCATAGATTGTTCTATTCTAAGGGGCGGATGTGGCAGATGTGATCTTGGATCTACATATGTTTTAGAGATAAAATCCACTATCTGTTTACGTTTTTCAGAGACCATTTTTCTTCGCTGATCCGTAGTAAGATTCAGATCCCCTTTCTGAAGCATTATGGTTGCAACCACAGTTGCATCAGTAGTTTTGAATGCCTTCATTAATTTCTCGGTAGATGCTCTAGTGCCTTTATTAGAATCAGAGTAAATCTCATCGGAAATCATGATACCTGAAATATCCTTTCTCTTGCCTAGCTTGAACTCCAAGGCAGGATCTGGTTTTACCAATATCTCAAATTTTTCGCCCTCTACTGAAAATCTGACAATTGTTACTTTAGTATCCACAATTGAGGTAATCATGCTTGGTATTTATCTATAAAGAAAAACTCGCTAGATTTTTATTTGGAATTTCAGTCCTTTTTCGTAAGATTTGACTTCTTTAGAGATTGTACAGGAAAGTGGTAACAATATGGTTGTTAAGCTAAAGGGCATACCTGTTCAATATGCTAATGCGCTTAGACGAATTTGCCTTGCAGGGATTCCCACATTCTCTGTTGACGATGTCATAATTATCGAGAATTCATCAGTCCTGCCAGATGAGGGAGTAGCCCACAGGCTTGCAATGATGCCGCTTAGAACAGATCTTGAAAGATTTGTGGAACCAGCAGCATGTGATTGCCACAGTGAACTTGGCTGTAGTCGATGCAGAGTATTGCTCATGCTAGATTCTGGTAATTCAGATACAACCCGTACTATTACCTCAGCAGAGATTAGTTCAGAAGACGAAGTTGTCAAGCCAGTCAGCCCGAACATTCCAATTGTTGCACTAGCTCCAAGTCAGAAATTAAAAGTGGAAGCATATGCAAGGTTAGGCAGAGGTAGCGATCATGCCAAGTGGAATTCCGCTACAGTTTCAGCCCTTACATCTACAAATAATCCCGACGAACATATTTTGACCATAGAAACTACAGGTAGTTTGACTCCAAAAGAAGTCCTACGTGCATCCATTGAAGAACTTGAAAAAAGACTAGGCGAATTCCAAAAGAATGTAGCCACACTTGATTGAAGCATATATTATATTTGGGTAAAAGTGGGCATTATTACACATGACTAACCAGATTGTTATTCAAATGGTGAAGACCTTGCGTGTAGCTTCAAAGAAGAACAATGCACCCATATGGGAAAGGTTAGCAGATCTGGCGTTAAAACCAACCAGAGCAAAAAGAACAATGAATTTAGGCCAACTGGACAAATTTGTATCAGACAATGATGTTGTCATAGTACCAGGCAAGATACTAGGAACTGGCAACCTCTCACACAAAATAACATTATGCTCATTTTCAATATCAACTAGCGGTGCAAAAAAAATAACCCAATCAGGCGGAAAAATATCAGATATATCTCAGATTATCAAGGATCACCCAACTGGAAAAGGAGTAAAAATAATTGGCTAAACAAGTTACTGAAGTAAAATCATCAGAAAAGAATACAGCAGTATCACAGACAATCATAGTTGATGGAACAAACATGATTGCAGGCAGACTTTGTTCCCATGTTGCAAAACTACTCATAAAAGGAAACAGAGTATCAATTGTCAATTCCGAAAACATCATGATTTCAGGAGACAGAAAAACAATTATCGAGGAATATAGAAAATTTTTGGAAATTGCAAGTATCAATAATCCTAAATTTGGTCCATTTCACCCCAGAAGACCGGATACCATGATAAGTAGAATGGTACGAGGAATGCTACCAAAGAACAAGCCGTCTGGTAAAACAGCTTTGAAAAGATTAAGAGCTTATCTTGGCGTACCAAATGAATTAAGATCAAAGAAAACAACGCAGTTTGATGACGCTAAAATTAGAAGGCCTTCTCCATATTATACAACTCTGGGAGAACTAGGAAAAATGGTCGGGTGGCACGAATAATGGTAAAATTAGAAAGCTATTATGCATCTAGAAAGACCGCACGTGCACATGCATATATCACAAAGGGTGTAGGTCGTGTGAGAATTAACAACATTCCAGTAGAAATGGTTCAACAAGAAGTAGCACGAGAAATCATGCTAGGCCCCTTGGAGGTTGCAGGAGATCTCAGAAACAAGATTGATCTTTCGGTAAAGGTCAAAGGTGGAGGTTTTGTAGGACAATCTTACGCTAGTGCAATTGCAATTTCAAGAGCAATGACAGGCTGGACAAAATCCAGAAAGGAACCAAAAGATCATCCACTCACAAGAACAGTAAGAGAAGACCTTAGAAAACGATTGAGTGAATTTGACAAGCACCTGTTAAGCGGAGATGACAGAAGAAAGGAACCAAAGAAATTTGGAGGTCCTGGTGCACGAAGAAGAAAACAGAAATCATATAGATAGATTTGAAAGCTGTGATTTTGGCAGGAGGCCGCGGAACACGCGGACGGCCATTCACAGATTATATTCCAAAAGCAATGATTCCAGTCAATGGAAGGCCACTGGTCTATCACATTGCCAAGTACCTTTCCAAGTTTGACATAATTGATGAGATAATCATACTAGGTAATTTTACAGGTATTGGAAAACAGATAGAGAAATACTTTGAAAATCACATCTCGTTTAAAAAAACTATAAAATTCATACAAGATTCACAGAGTGGAACAGGAGGAGATCTTGTTCACTTGAGATCGGCCCTTGGTGAAAGCAAAGAATTTCTCTTATGGTTTGTTGATAACTTGTGCCCAGTCGACATAAGCAAGATGTATCAATTTCACAAGGATTCCAAGACACATGCTACAATAGCTGTGAGAAGATATAGAAAGGAAGAGACAGGATTCGCAATAGTCAAGAACGGGATAATTCATGAATTCAAGGAAAAACCTATAATTGAATTACAGATGGCAGAGTGTCTCGGAATATACATAATAAATTCCAGAATAATTAACACAATAAAGACCAAAAGCCAACAAAAAAAAGATCTGAATCTTTCTTATGATATTTTACAACCATTATCCAAGAGAGGAAAAATTGCGGCGTATGACATAGGAAAAATTCAGTGGTTAGACATTGATTCACCTACACGTGTTGAAAGAAACAAAGAATTGGTTAATTCAATAATAAAGAAACTCGGCTAGATTTTGTGAGATCTTTCATAGATCATAATCTTATCTTCATGTAGCAATGTCATTGCAATATCATCCAAGCCCTCAAGTAGGATTTTTTTTCGGTATGGTTCTATGTGAAACAAGATTGGCACATTGTTTACCAATATGGATTGGCCCTCCAAATCTACTTCAATTTCAGATTTTGTAGAGAATAATTTTTGTAGTGTCTCATCAGAGACCCGTATTGGGAGAATCCCATTTTTGAAACAGTTATTGTAAAAAATATCAGCAAACGATGTAGAGATTATCACCTTAAAACCATAGTCATCAAGGGCCCATACTGCGTGCTCTCGGCTAGAACCACAACCAAAGTTATCTCTTGCAAGCAGGATCTTGGAGTTTTTGTATGCAGGATCATTTAAGACAAAATCTTTTCTCGGGGTGCCCTTTTCAAACCTCCAGTCGTAAAACAAGTATTGACCAAATCCAGTTCTTTGAATTAGTTTTAGAAATTGTTTTGGCACTATCTGATCAGTGTCAACATTTACCTTATCAAGTGGTGTAGCAATGCTTTTTATTTTTTGAAATGGTTGCATTCTAATTCAAATCCAATTCCCTTACATCTACAAAATGTCCATGTATTGCAGCTGCTGCTGCCATCACTGGACTGACAAGATGTGTCCTTCCCCCAGTACCTTGTCGTCCCTCAAAGTTTCTATTGGAGGTACTTGCACATCTTTCTCCTGATGCCAGAATGTCAGGATTCATGCCAAGACACATGCTGCAGCCAGATTCTCGCCATTCAAATCCAGCATCTTTGAATATTTTATCAAGGCCAATCTCTTCTGCATTTTTCTTTACAAGTTGAGACCCTGGTACCACCATTGCCCGTACTCGTGATGAAACCTTTTTCCCTTTTACAACTTTTGCAGCTTCCATCAAGTCTTCTAATCTTGAATTTGTGCATGAACCAATGAATACCCTGTCAATTGCAATATCAGTAATTGCCATACCAGCCTTTAGATTCATGTATTGGAGAGCTTTTTCTGCACCCTTTTTCTCCTCAGAATTTCCTTTTCCATATTCTTCTGGGAATGGGACAACGCCAGTAACATCAGTTGTCATTGCAGGATTTGTACCCCAACTTACTTGGGGAGCAATGTTTTCTGCACTGAGTGTAAAGGATTTATCAAATCTTGCTCCGCTGTCTGTTTTCAAGGTTTCACGCCATAGACTTGCATACTCATCATAATTTTTCGGGGCATATTTTCTTCCTCTAAGATATTGGTATGTCTTTTCATCAGGAGCAATCAATCCAGCACGTGCTCCTGCCTCAATAGACATGTTACAGACTGTCATTCTCTGTTCCATGGTTAATTCAGATATTGTTTCACCGCGATATTCAATCACGGTTCCTGTTCCCCCAGATGTTCCAATTTTTCGAATAATTGAGAGGATGATATCCTTTGCAGTTACAGCGTGTGGGTTCTTTCTCTTTCCATGAATGTTAATTTCAAAAGTCTTTGGTTTTTCCATCATTATACATTGAGTTGCCAATACATGTTCAACATCACTTGTACCTATTCCAAATGCAAGTGCTCCAAAGGCACCATGTGTAGATGTGTGACTGTCACCACAGACAATAGTTGTTCCAGGAAGAGTTATCCCTAATTCTGGGCCTATGACATGTACTATGCCTTGATTTGGGCTGTGAATGTCAAAGAGAGTAATTCCAAATTCCTTGCAGTTTCTTTCCAGTGCTTTAATTTGAGTTGATGATGTCTGATCTATAATAGGTAATGATCTATCACTAGTAGGCACATTGTGATCCATGGTGGCAAAAGTAAGATCAGTGCGCCTCACTGTTCTCCCATTAAGGCGTAAACCATCAAAAGCTTGCGGAGAGGTAACCTCGTGAACAAGATGCCTGTCAACATAAAGTAATGATCTTCCATTTTCTTCTACAACAATATGCGAATCCCAAATTTTCTCAAATAATGTCTTTGACATTTAGATCATCATAATCAAGATCGGAGATATAATAGTATAAGATTCAAACTAGGGTTTGTAATTGAATAATCCACCGGCTTCTATTATTTTGCCGATTAGTTCTGGAAAAGGCTTCATTTTGTATATCTTGTTCTTTGTCACATTTTTAATCTCGTTTGTAGATATGTCAACTTCAAGTAAATCAGTATCAGAGATGTTCTTGTATGCATCCTCATCTATCTCAATTGGGAGTAAAAAGGCTCCATCTACTGCATTTCTGTAAAATATTCTTGCAAAAGACAGGGCCAAAACTGCCTTTATTCCAGAATAAGATAATGCTATTGGAGCATGTTCTCTAGAAGAGCCGCATCCAAAATTTCGTCCTGCAACTATGAAATCACCAGGCTTGACACGCTTGTGAAAGTCCTTATCCAATCCCTCCATAGCGTGTGTTGCCAACTCTGCATAATCATGAATCTTCAGATAAGGACCGGGTAGGATTACATCGGTATCTATATTGTCACGTTCATATTTTATTACAGAGCCCTTCATTTTAGGTCCCTCGGATCAGTTATTTTTCCTGTAACAGCAGATGCTGCTGCAACAAGAGGTGATGCAAGATATGTCTGCGATTCTACATGTCCCATCCTTCCTGGAAAATTTCTATTTGTCGTACTGATGCAAATTTCATCTTTTGCCAATACACCCATGTGAGCACCACAGCAGGCACCGCATGTAGGAGGTCCTACAACCGCTCCAGCATCCATGAAAATTTTCAACAGTCCAGTATCCATCGCTTTTCTAAATATCGACATTGCTGCAGGCAATATTTCGGTTCTTATCTTTACCGTTCTTCCTTTTAGAATTTTTGCGGCAGCTTGTAAATCTTCTAGCTTTGCGCCAGTACATGAACCAATGTATGCCTTGTCGAGTTCTACAGAAGATAGATCTCTTGCAACAACTGTATTTGCAGGTGAGAATGGTTTTGCTACAACAGGTTCCATTTCAGAACCTTCATACTCGTAAATTTTTTCATATTGTGCATCTGTATCACCATGAACTTCGTCATATTTTGTAACCCCTCTTGCTGCAAGATATTCTCTTATTTTTAGATCTGGCTCTACTATACCACTTTTGGCACCTGCTTCTGTTGTCATGTTTGTCAAAGTCAATCTACTTTCAACGGACATTTCAGATATGCCCGTTCCACCAAACTGCATAGTTTTGTATGCCGCCCCATCAGTTCCAATATCACCAATTATTTTCAATATCAAATCTTTTGCCATCACATGATCTGGAAGTTTTCCATTAATCTTAAAGAATAATGTCTCAGGCACCTTGAACCATATTTTTCCATTCAATAAGACATATGCAACATCTGTATGCCCAAGACCTGCTGCAAATGCACCAAGAGCTCCGGTTGTATTTGTATGAGAATCTCCTCCAACATATACTTCTCCTGGGAGCACCATTGCTTCTTCATGTGATAAAGTATGACAGATTCCATACTGGCCCATGCCATATTTGAAATGTCTCTTGATTCCAAATTGTTTTGTAAAGTTTGTTAATAGCACAACATTTTGTGCAGATATCTTGTCAGCTGCAGGTACAAAATGGTCTTCTGCAACCCACACTCTCTCCGGATCCCATACTTTGTCAATCACCATTCCTTTCTTTCTCAATTTCTCAAATACTGCCAGTACACCTGGTCCTGATACATCGTGAACCATCACCTTATCCACATTGACAAAGACTACATCCCCTGGTGAAACTTGTGTCTTACCGGAAGCACGAGCTAGAATCTTTTCAGTAATGTTCAATAGTGAAAATCAACTTGGAAGAAATTAAAATGTTTGCAGAACGCTAAATAGTGATTATCATCTAAAAGCATACATGTCACTTACAGTTTTGCCCATAAAATCCACATTGAAAAAAGAACCATTCCATTTGTTTGAAAGCATAGTAGAAGATCTAGTAGATGCTGGCATTGTTCCCCAAAATGGTGATGTTATTGTAATTTCAAGCAAGTATATTGCAAACTCACAGGGAAGAGTTTTGGAATATAGTAAGATAATACCTTCATCCAGTGCAAAAAAAATTGCCAAGAGATTCCGCATGAGACCAAGCATTGTAGAGACAATCCTGAGAGAATCAGATACAATATTTGGCGGAATTCCAGGATTTGTAATAACATCGTCAGATAATATCATGGCGCCAAATGCAGGAATAGACAAGTCCAATACAAAAAGTGGAACCCTGGTTTTATATCCAAATGAGCCATACCTTGGAGCAGAACATCTTAAAAGAAAATTTCTACTAAAGTATAATGTTCATGTTGGCATAATTATTGCCGATAGCAGGCTAATGCCTGGCAGAATTGGAACTGTTGGAGTTGCAATAGCATGTTCAGGCATAGAGCCCACGTTTGACCTCAGGGGAGAAAAAGACTTGTATGGAAATGCCCTCAAAGTCACTTTCCAGGCGGTTGCAGACGATCTTGCATCAATTGCAAATCTAAAGATGGGAGAGGGCTCAGACGCAACTCCATGTGTACTGATTAGGAATTCAGATGCGATAATTACTGACAGGAGTATAAGAGAGAATGAGATGGCAATTTCGTATGAACAGTGTGTCTATGTTCGTGGACTAGGAACAAGAATTTAAAACAACTATAGTTTTAATAGAGCTAAAATGGACGCCAAGCTATGGTAGAGTTTCTTACTAGATATCCCAAGACAATGCATTTTCTGGACGGTAAGAGAGACAAGGTCAAGGTGGATACAAAAGGAGTTGAGCAACTCACCATAGTCGTAAAGAAAAGTGTGGAAGAAATGCTAAAAATTTTCTCTAATGAAGGTTTTACTCACGTAAAGTTTGAACACAAGCAAGAAACGCAGATCGGTAGCGGCCTTTCATTGAAGCTGAAAAAACCATGGGAGATGCATGTTAGGCTTTTAGAAATGAAAAAAGGCCTTGTTGCAATTCAAGCAGAGGTAGAGGTTTCACGTGACTATCTGCAACATCTTTTTTGTCAGAGAACCCCAGTATTTTATGAGATAGAGACATTGTTAAAAAAACACCAGATAGAATACAAAATTTGGAATGATCGAATAAGAAAATATGTCAGCACGGTTATTGATAACTATAAAATTAAACTTGCAACTCCAAGTTTTCCAGTATTAGCATGGAAACCCATGGTATATGTAATTTCAACAATAGGCGGATTGTATCTTTTCAAGTATTTAATGACAGTTTAAAACATCAAGCTGGATAAAAAGCAAAATCATTTTACTTGTTTACAATATTATTTTCCATGACAATTCAAGATTATCGTCATATCACACAGATTGCTTTCGAAAATAACAATCGCTTTGTTTTCAAATTTTAAAAACAGGATTATTGTTTACGTAATTTTGTTGCAGGCTCTGTCGGGTTATAGAGACCTAGTCTCTGATACCAACTTGCTTCCATCTACTTGCAGGATTGCTGGCTGAATATATTCCAGATTCCCGTTCACCGCTTCTTCTGAAAGCCCTCTAGGATGGCAAAACCTACTCCACCCCTTGTAAGATATGTTCATGGATGCGATTACATCTCTGTTCATTGATCTCTTACAATTATTGCACAACAATTTTCGTCTGTGAAACCTTCCTCTTGGAGTTTGCCTCCGCATACTGGACAGAGTTGGCTTGTGCGTTTAGGATCTATGAATTGTACTTGAATTCCTTCCCATTCTGCTTTATATTTTATCTGTCTTTGCAGTTCATAGAATGACCATGAGTTTAATTTTCTTCGATATTGATTTCCCTGACCATTTCCCTTTCTGTATAATTTTCTGATGCCTTTGATATCCTCCAGCACAATCATTGACTTGGATTGTTTTGCTCTTTGTATGATATCTTTTGATATCTTGTGAAGATGTTGCTGTATGCGTCTTGAATGCCTATTTCCAAGTCGTTGCTGAAAATGTCTCTTTACTCTTACATCGAACCTCTTGAAAGATGATATTACATGAGATGTATTTTCTTTTATTGAAAGTAGCTTGTTTGTCTTGTACATTACAGTTCCATCATTGATTGTATATCGTCTGGAAATGCATAACTCTGTTTTATTGATTTTACTGCCATATTGATTTCTCTTTGTTTTTCAATTAAATACCATATAGAGGGAATTTGTATTAATTATTTGTGATAGGTCTTTGATAACCCGACAGAACCTTGTTGCATAAAATTTAAATTTCTATTTTTCCATCATTGCGGTGAAACTAAAACCATGCGTCCCATAAAACCAAGCATAATCATAATATCATGTATGATTTTGATTGGAACGTCTACCATTTGGCATTTCCTCCAAGCATCTGCACAGGAACCCGCAATTCCAAGCTGGGTAAAAAACACTGTAAAGTGGTGGTCACAAGGTCAGACTACCGATTCAGATTTCTTGCAAGCCATACAATATTTGATCGACAACAACATACTTCAGGTTTCTAGTCGGCCTACCCAATCAAACTCTGTTGGCAACATGTCAGGAGTTTCAGGTAATCAACTTGCTGTAAAACTAGACGATTTACAAACTAGATATGATACGCTTGAAACAAAATACAATTTACTAGTTCAACAGGTAAGAAATCTTGGCGATCATTCATCAAATATGAATGATAACAATGCAACAATATCTGCTGTTGCAGTAAGCCCAGTGATTCAAAGTGATGGCTTTTTTGAGACTACGACATATCAGGGGGCAGTACTCAAAATTACAGTAGATGTCAGAGATGGTACAGGACTTGTTTTGGTAAATACAGCCATTCCAACAGGAGTGGATTTTCAGACCTCGGCAAAGACAGCAGTAACAGTAGCCCACAACATTACCGGAATTGATCTATCCAAGAAAGATGTTATTTTTTCAATCAGTACTGGAAATAATCAAAACCTACAGGCAGTGGATGGGGGCAGTGCAGGAGGTGCCATGACAGTTCTTCTCATCTCAGACATACTTGGCAAATCCATAAACAGCCAAGTATTGATGACAGGGACCATTCAAGCAGATGGAACAATAGGACCAATCGGTGCAGCTGCAGAAAAAGCAGATGCGGCAGGACAATTTGGTGCAAAGATCTTTCTAGTTCCGCAAGGACAAGGTGTAATGCCAGTTCAAACATGTAATAAGACAAACGAGGGCCCTATCATCTATCAAACATGTACTACAGAAGAAAAACCACTTTCTCCTGCAATGGAAAGTAAGTATGGAATGCAAGTAATTGAGATAAACACCATCCAAGATGCGTTAAAGTATTTCAATTCATCCTGATAATCCGATTTGTCGGAATAATTACACCAAATAATCTTTCCAGCAGTGAACCTTTAATTAGAAATTTTCATCATCATCTGTAAATGAGCACGCCAAAGCTTCCACTTTCCTTGAAATTTTATGGTATTTCCCCATGGGAGTTGGAGGTTCTCTATAGTCTATTACACAATTTATTCAACGTACAAGAATATCCCAATGCAGCACAAGAAGAAGATTTTACAACTATGATCGACGTTACATATCCACTAGCGTTCAATGAGATTTTTTTCAAACAATTTGGAGTTGCGCGGTGGGACAAGATGAAGGGCATCATAAAAGAGATGAAGCGACGGAGGGGAGGAGGAAAAAGTTTACGTGTATACATTAGATTCAGTGCAAACCCAGACATTGTATTTATGATAGATCTTGATAACAGACATTCGTTTGATACTGCGGTAGACAAGATAGATTTTGTGTTGGAGCTATTGCCGTATCATTTAGATCCAAATAAAATTCCAAAAGATATTACGCAAGTTTCATATCAATTTGATGACATGACTGGAAGATGGAACATTAATGCTAATTCAGAAGACCAAACATATCACTTTGCAGAAAACGAATGGAAAATTATTTGATTTCTTTTTCCAAAGGTTCTAGCATGGATTGTAATTCACGGTATTTTTTTTCAATAAAATCTATGGATTCTTCCAATTTTTTGGATTTACCATACTTGTATCGGATAAGTTCTCTATGTCTCCAAAAGTTCTTTCCCTCTCCAACAGATAGTGTGCTAAAATAATCAGGGCCCTTCAGGCTATCAGGAATTTTTACATTATAAGGAAAAAGAAATTCTGCCATAAACCATTCGTCGCCATCAGGATAATCAGAACCCGTATCGATGTCAAAAAAAAGATGCAAGATGTTTGTTTGCATCAGTCCATCATCTCTAATTGTAGGATGTTTTATATTTGATTTTTTAAAATCTAGTTTTACAAGGTTTGGTTCGAAATATCCATCGATGATAGATTTTCGAAATATTTTGTTTACTTCTTCCAGATTCAAACTAGAACTATTCTTTTTTAGAACATGCTAATAACTTATATCATTATTAGAAACAGAAAATCTAACAAATTAGGTTTGGATGGCTAGCAAGAACTAGATTTCTAGTGTATCCAGCATTTTAGATATATCAGTCAGCGACTTGCCTGCATGTGAAATCTCTTGGTATGCAGGAGGATTTTCAAGATAGTTTGGAATCCTTTCTGACATTCGCTCGTCATACGGTGCAATTATTTCATTTTTGTAGAATATGCCAGTAGGAATTTTTGAATCCCATTCATTTGATTTTATCAAGGCTTGAGTTAGTTTTTCATTTTCTTCGTCAGGTGAATCAATATGAACAAATGCATCATAGCCAGTATCTTCAAGTTTATAGATTCTTGGCCTAGGCTTGTTAGTCATCTCATCAATGTTATCCATTCCTGAAAACCAATCTCTGGTATTGATATCATTGTAAGTTGGGCAGGGTTGTAACACATCAAGAAATGAGAGTCCCCTATGTTTTACTGCCGCAATTATTAGATCCTTTAGTTGTCTGACATCATATGCATATCCCCTTGCAACAAATGTGTATCCACTTGCAATTGCTAGTGCGATTGGATTTACTGACTGGTTAACATTTGGCTCTGGGAGAGACTTTGTCTTCAATCCTAGTTTGAGTGTAGGTGATGCCTGTCCCTTGGTCAGACCATAAACTCCGTTGTTGAATATAATGTATGTCATATCCACATTTCTTCTACCGGCTGCAACAAAATGTCCTGCACCAATTCCCAACCCATCTCCATCTCCACCTACCGCAACTACCGTCATCTCAGGATTTGCAAGCTTTGCGCCTTGTGAAAATGGTAATACTCTGCCATGTAAAGTATGGACACCATAAGTGTTAAGGTAATGAGATGTCTTGCCAGAGCATCCTACACCAGAAAATACTGCAGCTTTGTGTCGTGGGATTTCCATTTCTGCAAGAGCCATTTGAATTGCATTTACTATCCCAAAATCCCCACAACCAGGACACCAGTCATTGTGGACTTCGGTTTTGTAATCAGCTACATTAGACACCATATGTTAACACCTGTTTTTTCTCTGCCTTGTTCTCAATAATCTTTTTGATGGAATCAAAAACTTCATTACAAGTAATCGGTCTTCCTGTGTATTTTAATATGTAATAGTCAACTTTTCTGTTTAAATATTCATTAATCAACGAACCCATTTGCCCGGATTGATTTGCTTCGATATCAATTATTGTCTTGACTCCAGAAAGTAATGATTGAACATACTGGGTCGGAAATGGGTGTAGCATTTTAATCTGAATAAAGCCAACATCAAGCCCTTCTTTTTTAAGCATATCAAGAGCATCCAAGATTGGACCCTTTGTAGACCCCCAGCTGAGAATGCAAAAGTCCGATATGCCATAATTTGTAGCCTGATCTTCTTTAGGTATTTTTTCCAATGCAACCTCGAGTTTGTGAGCACGTTTATCCATCTTGTAGATACGATTTTCAGGGTCTTCGGATATATGCCCGACTTCATCACTCTCGTCTCCAGTATTCCAGAATATGCCATTTTCAAGCCCTAGTCTTGATCTTGGCGATATCCCGTCTGGAGATGGTGTAAATCGTTGATATCCAGGTTCTCCAATTTTTTCCAATAGTTTTCCGCGTTCTATTGTTATTTTTGTAGAATCAAATCTCTTCACGGTTGAAACCGTGCTTGCAATAAATTTGTCCATCATGTGAATTACTGGAATTTGATAAACATCGGCAAAGTTGAAACATTTTGCAGTATCATAAAACCCCTCTTCAGTATCCCCGGAGGCATAGACAATTCTTGGAAAGTCACCATGCCCAGCATGTATTGCAAATTGTAGATCATCTTGTCCATGTCGTGTAGGAAGACCCGTTGAAGGACCACTTCGTTGGTATAAAGTTACAACTATTGGGACTTCATTTATCCCAGCCCAGCCAAGAGCTTCTGCCATGAGAGAAAAGCCAGGTCCAGAGGTACTTGTAGAAGATCTAGTCCCAGTCAGGGCAGAGCCAATAACCATGCCAATTGCAGAAATTTCATCTTCTGTTTGTACAACCAATGTAGATCCAGGTCGATTGTTTTCTACCTCAAAAATTTCATTTGATTCCAAAAATACGCTTTCGTCTGATGCAGGTGTGATTGGATAATATGATTGGAATCTACAACCACATGCTATTTTTCCAAGACTTGTTGATTGAAAACCTTGAACCAGCATAGTATGATCCTCTTTTGGAATTTGTGATAACTGATACCGGAATTTGGAATATTTTACAGTGGCAAGATTATAAGCATAGTTTGCCGCAATTTTATTCATCTCTGCAATATCGGCTTTTCTTGAAAATATCGAGCCTACTGATTTCAATAATGTTTCCGGCGGTAGTCCCAACAGTCCAATTGATACAGAGACAGCAAGAACATTCTGCATGCGAAACATGCCGCGTATCTTGGGGTTTTTGGTTTCATCGGAAAGATTAGCCAAGATTTCTTTGAAAGATACAGGATATAGAGTGATTCCTCTTTCCTTGGACTCGTCAAGCAATCCCTGAATAGTAAATGGTTTGTTTTTGGATGCAAGGTATTTTTTTAGACGTGCCTTGAATTGTGCATCAAGAGTAGGAACCTCATCAACCTGCATTGCAACCAAGTTAGATTCGTACACTATGGCACCATCATCGAACACTTCATTGGCATGCCTGAATAGTGTCTCAGCATCATAACCTACAAGCATTGTAATTCCACTCACATTTGATCGGATTGTTTTGTCAGAGACTCGGACTCCAAAGTAACTATGCTCGCCTTTTATATTGGAATAATATTCTCTTTTCCCAAATATTTTGAGGCCACAACCAGCGCATGCACCAGCAAAGATATTTGCAGCGGTTTCGACACCACCACCTTGAGGACCACCAATAACCCAGGTTAGATCAATAGAAGACATGTCGGATCTAAACGCTCATCAAATATTAATAATACTATAAATGCGCAGTCTAATTGACGGGATACACATATCCCACGACTTGGCAGTACTCCATAAATTCAAATACAAAAATTTATCCGCCTGTAGCTGCATCAAATAATGCACATTCACATTTGTCACGTTCCCCGCAAAATGGACATACGCATACACATTTTTCTATAGGATTTCTACATTGTACACAAATAGCAAACTCTTCTTTGTGTTTCAACTAGATATTGATTATCAGGATTAATTATAAATGAGTTGTTGTAACAAAACTAGGTCAATTCCGTGTTCAATCTTACTGGTTATCATTAACTTTTTGCCATAAAATACGCTTAAAATTGCCATGTGTCATAACAAAATAGTTGAAGATTCTGCTTACACGAAAACTTCATGATTTTGCCATAAAGGAGCTAAGAAGAAAGTATGATGTAGAAATCCATACAGGAAGCATCCCAATTCCAAAAAAACTGCTAATATCAAAAATCAGGGACAAGGACGGTCTTGTTTGCTATCCTTATGACTCGATAGACTCAGATGTGATCAATTCAGGAACCAAACTCAAAGCAATTTCCACATACAGTGTGGGTTATGACCACATAGATACCAAGACTGCTGCAAGAAGAGGCATAATCATAGGATATACTCCAGAGGTATTGACCAGAGCCACAGCAGATCTTACTATGGCTTTGATGCTATCTCTTTTTAGAAGAATACCAGAAGGGGACAAACTTATTCGAGACGATAAATGGAGAGCAATTTTTGGTCCATACGAGTTTCTTGGAACCGATTTATACAAGAAAACTTTGGGCATTTTTGGAATGGGAAGAATAGGCAAGGCAGTGGCAAAAAGAGCTTCTGGGTTTGAAATGGACATAACATATCATAACAGAACTAGATTGACAAAAAAAGAAGAAGAAAAACTTGGAGTAAGATATGTATCATTAGATAACATGTTTAGAACCAGTGATGTCATTAGCATACACGCACCGCATACCACACATACACATGAAATTGTGAATTTAAAATTATTTAGCAAAATGAAAAAGACTGCATTTTTGATCAATACATCACGCGGAAAAATAATAAATGAAAAAGATCTTGTCATTGCATTAAAGAGAAAAATGTTTGCAGGAGCCGGTCTTGATGTATTTCAAAAGGAACCAATTGATTCTAAAAATCCCCTCACAGAGATGGATAATGTCATATTAACACCTCATAGTGGAAGTGCTACCACAGAGACAAGAAAAAAAATGGCTGAAATTGCAATCAAGAATTTGATACTTGGACTATCAGGTAGAAAACCAATCTACCAAGTCAAAATATAACACAGTCATAATCGAGTTTGCAGATTAGAGCTCAATCAAGTCGTCAGGATTCACTTTGATACAACTGGTACCCACCGGTTTTAAACCAGTAAAACTAATTGTTCCCTGCGGGACTTTGCCTTCCCTTTGCAATAACTCTAATTTTTCGGTAAACGTATTTTTGTGTATATCACATGTCACTCCAACCATATATTCCCCATCACCTGATTTTACAGAAATTACAAATTCTGGTGGCATTGGACAATCCCGTCCTTTTTTTCGAACAGAGCAATGTTCTGGAAACACGAGTTTATTTTTTCATTTTAGAATATTAATCTATAAGATAGGCTCTTTTGCCATGTAGATACCCGATAGCTTTGAACTAAAAAGGCGCCAGTATGCATGGTTTAAAAAACTGGTGTGTAATTCTTCTAGTTTTCAGCACGGATTTTGAATTTTGCGTGACCCACCAAAGGAATTAATCAGTCAGTTTAGTTCTCAAGTAATGAAAAAATTTGAATCCGATGGGAATCCAGTCAGGAATAGAAAGTGCAAAAGGAGACCAATGTCATTCTCCAATGTAGATAATCCTAGCAAGACTCATTACAAAGATGGTATAAAAAATTTGTTGTTTGTTGACTTATTGTGAAAATCAGAATTGGTACCATCAGAAAGTGTCAATCATTTTATACTTTAGGATAAGCTGAGATTTATGATCTTACAAGATTGGTGGTTTACCACGTTATTAGGGATCAAGGAACCTATCAGAGAACCAGTAAGAGGTCAAATAAAAACAGATGTGTTGATAGTAGGTGCGGGAGCCGCGGGTCTTGCAGCTGCACTTCGTCTTGTTGGATCAGGAAAAAAAGTTGTGTTGATTGACAAGAATATTTGTGGCGGAAGCTCTACTGGCAAGAGTGCAGGTTTTCTAACTCCTGATAGTGAGCTTGAATTATCGCAATTGTTACGAAAGTACGGTACAAAGGGTGCCAAGGATTTGTGGGGGGTTGCTTCAAAAGGAGTTGAGATAATGGTAGATAACATCAAAAAACACCAGATAGAATGCGACCTACAAGTTCAGGACTGTCTATTTTTGGGAAAAGGTGCAAGTGGATGGAAGGATGTACAAGACGAGGTAGAGTCACGTGAGAAACTGGGTTATTCCAGTAAAGTATATCGAGAATCAGAGGTGCCATCCGTGATTGGATCAAATGCATATTCTGGGGCAATTCGATACACTGGAACATATGGAGTCAATGCCCTTTTGTATGCACAGGGAATCAAGCAGGTTCTTTTAGACAATGGTATAGAGATCTATGAATCATCGGAAGTGCTTTCTTGGGAGGGCCATACCGTTCGCACACATCTTGGCTCTGTAACTGCAGACAAGATCATTTTTTGTATAGACAAGCCAAAACCTGAGATTACAAAATATCATGAGAGTGTATACCATGCTCAGACTTTTCTTTCCATTAGTGAACCCTTGGGGGACGATGACATTGCAAAACTTTTCCCACAAGGACCTCTCCAATGCTGGGACTCGGACCTTGTCTACACTTATTTTCGTCTTACAGGTACAAAACGGCTACTAGTTGGTGGTGGAAACATGTTAACAACTTATGCAAAAAATGATACCACAGCACCTCGTGTCATAGATCATGTCATAAATGAACTAAAAGAGAAAATTCCAGTAATCCGACCTCTTAGATTTATCCAGTACTGGCAGGGACGCATAGACATGACTAGAGACCTTATTCCTACAGTGCTTGTAGACCCAGAGCATCCTTGGACTCATTTTGTTCTTGGTTGTGTTGGTCTTCCATGGGCTACCTTTTGTGGAGATTTTGCCGCACGAAATGTTCTTGATGACAAGGAATTAGATAGTGAAAAATTTTATAGATATTTTTCGCCGACAAGAAAGTTCTTCCTTCCATTGTGGCTGGAACATATTCTTGGCAAAAAAATTGTATTTACCGTAAACAATGCTTGGGCAAAATACAGGCAAAAGGACCCAAAAGCTGCCGAGTCATTATGATGTCTTATGTGGTCAACCATACGGTCGGAAAGGATGATTATGACTAAACATAAAAATCTCAAGTTTGATACATTTGATGGGTTTACAAGCCTGTGGAAAACTGTGATAAAACCTACAATTCAAGGTGTGGATACCAGCAAAGACTCGAAGATATTTTGTCTAAAGTATTAAGTATAGGACGATGATGATAATTGATATGCAACGACCCGCAGATGAAAAAAAGCCGACCGTTTCCTTGGGAATTCCAGAGAACGAATCCATAGTAGATGCTGAACGGGACCTGGATGAACTTGCAAAGAGTTAAGAATTCTATATCGATTCTATTCCGTTGTTGAACTGACAGTTTAATCTCAAACCCCGCGATATTGTTCAAGCAGATCCGGAATATGAGGATCAGAAAGAACAGAAGGTGAAGCCATTGCTAGTCATATCAAGGCCTCTTTTCCATCAAAACAGCCGCTTCTTTATTTCGCTTGGAATTACTACCAATCAGGAAAAGGATCCTCATCTCATTCCGGTGACTGGCAAGGACACAATGTTCCTCCTGCAAGAAAGATCACAGGTAATGTGCAAAAGAATCGTGACTGTATCTCAAAGCAGGATAGTCAGGAAATTAACTGAGGTAACACCCAACTTCTATTCAGTCGTTATGAAAAAGATAAGGGACGACATTATAGAATTCTGATCGCATCAAAACCCATCTTCATTAAGTATGGCTTGATGGGATGGTGGCTTTTTGGCCATGATTTGAAACCCTAAAAGTGCTGGGGGTGGGTTTGGTCAAATTTGTTTAATACCCGAACGAAAAAGACCTTCAAAAAATATGATTTCAGATCGTCTTATTTTATGTGTTAGTAATTCTGGCAGGCCTTGACATATGTGGTTTGTATCTTATTGATTATCATTCTGTGAACGAAGTCTGTTTTTGAACTTCGAATTTCGTGGTTTTGTTCTAAGCATATATCCACAACATGGACATTTTCTTCCCTCCCAGAAAAGGAAAAGGTCACAAATTTGACACCGCTTTTGTCCTGATCCGTATCTTGTATGACGTAGAATCTTGTTAACCGTTTTGTAACGTATGCAGATACCCCTACATGAAATTAATACCATGTGCTATTACCCTTAAACTCTCATGATACCAATTCAACTTCCCAGTTCTCGTTTATCCAAAGCCCAACTACTTTGACTGGAAGATTCCAAGACTTGATGATCTCTGATGCTTTTCTGATGTGATTTAGATGCTCATCTTTTGTGACAGGGTTACCCGCACAACCATGATGTCCTGCAATTGCCACGATGTCAGATCCATGTGCATTTATCGACACCATGACATTGGATTTTAATTGTTCTATTTTGTCTATGTTTGTCTCAGAAAGTATCCTATTAACCCCAGGCGCTGTTATGGTATCTACATATGATACAGAATATCTTTCCTTTAACCAATTTAAAACAGGTGATTGTACTCTACCGTCTATACAATTAATTGCAGTACCAAACTGACTATCCTTCATCACTGTATCCGAGGATTTCATAATCACACAATAATTTTTTGTCAACGATTAAACTAGTAGCAAGACAAAATAGTACATCGTAAACCTCCTACACAAATAACAGTTCAGAATGCATGGGATTGTGAAAGCAGTAGTATACGAATCATATGCACCAAATGATGACTACAAATCAATACTGAAAGTAAAAGAGATTAACGAACCAAAGGCAAAACCAAATGAAGTTATAATAAAAGTAAAAGCGGCCGCATGTAACTATAATGACATATGGGGAATGAGAGGAAAACCAGTTCCTGTTCCTCTACCGCATATTTCAGGCTCTGATATTGCAGGCGATGTAGTGGAAGTTGGTAATGAAGTACAAAACTTGAAGATTGGAGACAGGGTAGTGTCTCATTCTAACTTGTCGTGTAGAGTATGCCAAGCTTGTACCGATGGAAGAGAGTTTGACTGCACGAACAGAATGGTCTGGGGATTCCAGACAGGTCCATTGTGGGGAGGTTTTTGTGAAATGACACATCTTCCTGAAGTCAATGTTGCAAAGATTCCTGAAGGAGTAAGCTATGATGAAGCTGCAGCAGCATCCATGACATTACTTACATCCTGGCATATGCTAGTAAGTAGAGCAAAGATTCGCCCTGGTCAGGTAGTTCTTATCATGGGTGGAGGTTCTGGCGTAGGAACTTTTGGGATTCAAATTGCAAAACTATACAATTGTGTTGTAATTTCAACAGGAAGTCCAGATAAATTAGACAAATTAAAACAATTAGGAGTTGATTATGCAGTAGACCACAGAAAAGCAGATTGGACAAAGGAAGTAAGACAGATTGCAAAACCATTTGGCGGAATTGATATTACATTTGATCATATTGGTCAGACTCACTGGAATGATCAACTAACCTTGCTCAAATATGGTGGAACACTAGTGACTTGTGGAGCAACAACCGGTTATGATGCAAAGACTGATTTGCGTCATATCTTCTTTAAAGGAACTAACATCTTGGGTTCTACACAAGGAACAAAGGCAGAATTAGAACAAGGACTGTACTGGATGAGTAAAAAGAAAATTAAAGCAATCATAGATTCTGAATATATCTTTGAAAATGCCGCAGAAGCACATACTAAGATGCTTATCGGCAAGGGGTTGTTTGGAAAGATATTGTTAAAACCAAGCTGATTATTTTTAGATTAAGATTCTGGACTATGCCATGCAAAAACCCCAACAGAGTTTTGAATTATCTACTTTCATTTAATATATTAGAAAACGAAGTTGACATTCGTGTAGCAAAACAATGTAAGACAAAGTAAACTTACTAAATATGATGTAGTTAAGAAACCTCCAAAATATGAAAGCTGCCGTGTTTCGTGAGATAGGTAGAGAACCTTCTAAACTTTTAAAGATTGAAGATATAGAGACTCCGAAGATAAAACCAAATGAGGTCTTGGTAAGAATAGAATCAGCTGCGTACAATTATGATGATCTCTGGGCACTCTATGGATATCCGATAAAGGTTCCAATGCCACACATTTCAGGTAGTGATGCGGCCGGTACTGTGATGGAAGTTGGAGAAGATGTCACAAAATTTCAGACTGGCGATAGGGTGGTCATACACCCAAATCTTAGCTGTAGGGTATGTAATGCATGCAATTCTGGAAGAGAATACGATTGTGACGATAGACTTGTTTGGGGATATCAAACAGGACCTCTGTGGGGAGGATTTTCACAGTATACCCATATGCCTGATACCAATCTTGTAAAGATTCCAGATAATCTCTCGTTTAAAGAAGCTGCTGCAATTGCCATGGTCGGTATGACATCATGGCATATGCTAGTTGGCAGGGCAAAGATCCAGCCTCGACAGACAGTTTTAGTCATGGGGGGAGCCAGCGGTATCGGCATGGCAGCAATCCAGATTGCAAAGATTTTCAATTGTACAGTTATTGCAACTGCAGGTAGCAAAGAAAAAATTGAAAAATGTTATTCGTTAGGAGCAGATTTTGTTGTCAATCATAGATTGGATGACTGGGACAGAAAGATTAGAGAGATTACTAAAAGAGCTGGAATCGATGTGGTAATTGAACACATAGGCAAGACCCATTTTCCGATAGAGATTAGGCTTCTAAGAAAAGGCGGTACTCTTGTATCTACAGGTGCTACCACGGGCTATGATTCTACAATAGATCTGAGATACCTTTTCTTCAAAGGCATAAACATTCTAGGTTCCACGCAAGGAACAAAGGCTGAGCTTGAGGAAGTAGTATATTGGACTAGTAAGGGGAAAATCAAGCCCCTAATAGATACAATTTTACCTTTTGGTCATGTTGCCAAAGGGCTTGAGATGATGAAAAATGGATCTCATTTTGGAAAGATACTCCTAGCCCCTCAAAAGATATGATAATTAGAACTAGAATACGACAGTTAATGACAAAAGGTAATTTCTACAAACGTATTGAATTGGAAAGATCTACCTCTACTTTTTATTATACGAAATGGAGGTACACTAGTGAAAAATACTAACGACGATCATGCAAAGAAGAAAACCGAGACAGTTACTTTTAGATTATTGTCAAAACTGGTTGAGGAGTTGAAAAAAGAAGCAGAGTTAGAGAAGATCAATCTAAACGCATTTGTCTCCAAGATACTCTCAGGCCATATGAAATGGGGCAGATATGAAAGAAAGATCGGACTCTTACCAATGACAAAACCATTTGTAAAAGATGCCATAAATCGTATGACTGAAGAAGAGATTGTAAATCTAGCACATAAAATAGAAAAGGATGATTTTACAAACATTCTTGTCTTCACCAAGGGGGATCAAGGTATAGATGAGTTTATCGAGATACTGCATTCTTGGTTAAATGTGGCATATATGCAACACTATATAGAAAAAGGAAGTGACTCGTTCCATTTTACAATCCAACATGACCTTGGAAAAAAATGGTCATTGTATGTCAAGACAATGGTATCAGAACTTGCCCATGATGTACTGGGAAAAAAGATCCAGATAAAGACTACGGACAGTACCGTCTCCCTTGTGTTTCCCTTGGACTGATTCCTTGGTTATTGATCTCTTGTTTGTATAAATGTAAATTTGCTTTAGTCATATGAGTGATAGTGCATTGATAGACTAACTCTGTTGCACTTTAGACATAATTTTTCGTCGCTCTCTATACATTTAACACACTTGCTAAGAATTGTTAATTCATCACCACATTTTCTGCATGACTCATTTGCACTCATTTTGGAACAGTCACTATTCTTGAAATTTATTAATAAATAAGTAGCAAAACAATGTGTACAAACTTCTTCCCACGCAAATGATCTACAAAACCTTTGATGTGTATCTTGATTGTAGTTCAAAACCGTAACACATTCTTTCAACCCTTAAATCACATCATCTAAGGGAAACATTGTATGACATCAAACAAGATAATAATGAACTGGATAATCAATATTTAATTGACATAAATGAGAAAATTCTCAAAAGACATACGAGAATAAAGAAAGTCAAGGTATACATCGAGACTACTAAAAATATTGATCTTGTAATTCCGAAAGTAAACAGTGTGGGTAATTCTGGAAATAGAAAAGAAGATTTGATTGAAAAAGCAGCTTGCATAATGACTGTTATTCCCTGGGCTCAAGTGTTCTTTGATGGTAATAGAAGAACTGGAATTATCGCTGCAAGTAAATTTCTATATGATAACGGATATGAATTAGAAATTGATCCAGACAACGAGAATTTGGAGTTAAGATGCATGTTAAGTGAGATCAAGAAACAAAACAAAACCTTAAACCAAAGCATTATGAAACAGTTGTCTTTTTATATTTCAAAAAGAATTAAACCATTATGAGTCCAAAAGATGAGAAAATCACCAATGAGCTCATTGAAAAGTACTCTAAACTTTTAGATGATCTTGCTACTGATGACTGATTTCTAAACTGTTTCCATATCTAAAACAGATAAGATACATTCCAAATGACCGTTTAACTAATATTTTAAAGTGAGAAACTAAGACAAGTATACTAATTTCTATGCGTTTACATGACTCGTACCTTTGATGGGTTTTGACACTAGCTGTTACACAAATCAAAATTAGGGCATGTGCAGGTTCATTCAAGAATGGACTGGATGATCTATAAAGCCTTTTTAGAACCTATGAAGATTGTATAGTATGCAACGAACTGCCAAGGACAAGCCTGAGCTCAGCCCGAAAGTTGAAAAGATATTGGAAGATATCGATATGGGCAAGGTTAAAACCAAGCGATATAATGTTGACGAGTTTCTAGATTTTGTGGACAAGGTAGTTTCTGAATAATTTTGTGGCAAATCGACTTTGATTCCTTTAGCATAGAAAAGAAACTGAAGAAATTCAAATCTGACAAGATGGTAATTACAAACTTTAAGAGGATTGTAGTTGAACTGGCCAATTCTGAAAATCCAAGAAAGATGGGAGAACTAAAACATGGAAGGTACCGCTACTGTTATGGCATCCATGTAACAAAATCGCATACGCTACTTTACAGGATCTTCGAGGAAAAGAAAATCATCCAACTAGTTGACCTTGATGACCACAAGAATCTCTATGGCAGAGACAACAGTGCATGAATATGTCATTACAAATTGGGTGATAATGAACGTCACCCATATGCAAGTGGGTCAAGATTCTGTTGGATACAATTGCAGAAAGCCAAGAATTGGACATCGTACAAGCTCTGAAACATCTGTGTTTTAGGGAGGATTCAGCACCTAAGATTTGAAACCCTGTGAATGGATTCTGACATGCTTCTTTTTGATGTAGGGGGATCCGTTCGTAAATGATTCGAAACCCAAAAAATATCGGAGGAACCTTGAGACCTTTGATAGGCATTACAACATTAGTTTCACATCCACTAAGGGATCTTGTGAATCAGTTTAACACCCTAGTCTTCGTGATTTTTCCGATTGTTGCCATTTCCTAGGTGTTTACCATTATCATGATGTTCACCATTACCTGGATTATCGCCATTATTCAGGTCATCGCCTTGACTGTCATTTTGTTGATTGTTTATGATTCCTGGATTAGACTGAATTTTTTGTATTTCTTGTTCCAGTTGGTTAACACGACTGTCTAGAGCACTATTTTGTTGCTCTAATGTGCTTATCTTATTTTCAATACCAGTAATTCTAGAGATAAGGTCCTGAATCTGGGCAAGCAAGACAAGGAATGGATTTCCGCCAGACTGTGTGCCTGTCTCCTTTACTATGATAGTGACAGTAGCGACATTACTTGTAACAAGTCCATCGGATGCCTCATAGGTAAATGAATCCATACCATAAAACCCAGAGTTTGGAATGTAGGTAAAGTTTCCATTTTGGTTTAGTGATAAATGACCGTTAATGGTATTGGTCACAAGAATAGCTTGCATCTGTCTGTCATTAGGATTTGTATCATTTGACAATACCCCGCTACCACTTACCGAAAGAGTAGAATTTTCATTTATCATATAGGAATCATTTCGTGCAACTGGAGATTGAACTATTTGACCAACTGAAATTGTAACATTTTCTACATTGCTAATTGCAGTACCATCACTTGCAACATATCTAAAGATGTCAGTACCGTGAAAGTTCGGATCAGGAACATAAACAAGGCTACCATTGGCGTTTAGCATCAGTGTACCATTCTTCACATCAGATACAAGTAATGCAGATAATGTCTTTCCATTAGATATATCATTGGCAAGAATACCCGGCGCAGGAATTTCCAAAATTCCATTTTCAAGAATCTTGTAAGAGTCACTTTTTGCCACAGGAGCAGGCAATGCAAACGATGAAGTTGCTGGAAAGATCATCGTGCCTGCAAGGAGAATCAATGCGTACGAGAAATGTTTGTTTAGCACGTTATAAGACTGGAACAAACAATTGCATATAATCATCTAGCAGGATTTCTCAGTAAGATTCGTGAGTAAAGTATTAATGCAAAAATTTTGTCTGTAAGACCCTCTCTGCTAATTAATTCCATTCGCTCATAATGTAGAATGTTGTTGTTCCTTGTAGAATGATTTTGATGGAAAAAGATCAATGATAGTATTTCTAATGATACCACGTGTTAATTGCTCAAGCTACGATAGTGTTTGACTAGTTATTTTTCGTATCACTCTATTATGCATGTATTTTTTTTCCATAAAGCACTCTCCGTGAATACAGTGTCTTTCTAAAAACAATAAATCCAGTAGCAGTTGTCATTGAACCAAAAATGATACTAAGTAGATTACCACCCGCTTGTGACGTGTTTACAAAGGTAAATACCAAGCCTGCTAGCATTAAAGCCAATCCAAAAATGCCCCAGATCATGTTTACTTTGGGCAATTTTTGGGTCATGGAAGAATTGGAATTAGAAATTGATTTATCATTAGCAACCACGTCATAACAAAACTTGCAGAATTTTTCTCCTTGTACCTTGGATTGAAGAAAATAAAATTCACTTTTGCATAGAGTACATTGTTGTTTTTCTAAATTAGTGGTTCCAGTATGTGATTTGTCAATATTTTCACCAATCTTTTTCATACAAGATTTACAAAAAAGACCTTGAATTCTCCACATTCCTCGAAACTTGTATTTTGTAAATCCAAGTTGTATTCCACAACCATTACACATCATCAGATTGTTCCCCCCTTTTTCTTTCATCTATAATTTTTACATTTGTTTTTCCTGCCATACCTAGAAGTACTCTAGTAATACCTCCTCTTCCTTCTATTATCGGAAGTAAGATTATAGATCCTGAAGCAAATGCTGCCCATACAACTGCAATTCCCACCCAAAACTCATAGAATCCCAAATCAAAGACATAACCAGAAAAATACATCGGCATAGGCCAACCAACAACTAGAATAAGTGTGAGTGCGATTCCAGACTTCACACTAAACTTGGATGCTTTTTCAAGGATTACTGGATCTGTATCCTTTGGATCAGTATATTGTACCTCCCTTTCATCTACAAGTGTGATTTCTTCCCGCATTCTCTTCCAGTCAAAGTTTGCAGGCGTTACTACACTTCCAATCCATACAATAAATCCACCAACTAGTATTGCAGCGATGTTTCCAAATAACATTGGAAAATCTTTGCCAGTACTATCAAGCGAAATATTACCATACATGAACATTGCAGTTCCAAACCACGCAATCAATCCAGCAAATAGACCTATTATGGCACCTGCGATAGCAGCATTCTTGTTTGTCTTTTTCCACAAAATTGTTAATGCAATAGGTACCACTGCGGATCCAATTATCACACCCATTGCCAAATAGACATATCCTAAGCTCAAGCCAGCTTTTAATAATATGATAGCTAATGCACCCATGCCTACGCCAAATATTCCGATTGTCCAGTGTGAAACCCTGAGTAATTGTTTTCCCGTAGCCTCCGGATTTTTGTAAGTTCTATAGATATCATATGTAATCAAAGATGAGACAGCTACAAGTTCTCCTGAACCTGCAGATGTTACTGCCATGAATAACATAGTCAAGATCAGTATAGCACCTGCTGGCCCAAGCAAGGCAGCTGCTGCAGAGGGAGCAACCAAACCAAGATTTACTTGTTGAGGTGTAAGATCTACATTCATAGCAACAGCAGCCAACCCAAGTGTTGTTGCAAGGGTAAATGGAATTGCAAACCAGGCCATTCCTCCAAGTAAATATCCTTTTACAGCAGAGCTTGGCTTTGCTGCAATAGCTCTTTGCCAATAGGCTTGATCCACAAAGACAGTACCAAAGTTACCGACTATGTTGATTATTCCAAAGATTAATCCACCAAGTGAAACCATTGTTAGATAGGCTCCAGCTGCATTACCGTCAACCGGATGTAAATGTGCAGCAGCTGTGAGTTTGTCATACATTCCGGGAACTCCTCCGGTCATGCCGCTGGTAAAGTATACAGTAGTTACAAAGATCAGAAGTACAATAAAGATAATTGTAGTATGAAGATAATCTGCAATAAAAGTAGCACGTAAACCACCTGCCAGAGTGTATATTATCACTCCTATAGGAATTAGAAATGCTGCCAGTGAAATGTCCATACCAGTGAGTCCGTTAATCACAGCTGCACCACCAAGAAGTAACATTGCAGTTACTATCATGTTTGTCATCAAGGCAAAAGTAAGAAAGACTTTGTGACCACCATTACCATATCTCGCTCTAATTATTTCCAAGAAGGTATGGGCATGAGGAGCCTTTCGCTTGGTTTCTATTGCAAGCATTGCAAAAAGTAATACTTGAATAGTTGCACCAGACGCATACCAAAAAGGTCCACTGATGCCAAACTTGTATGCTACTGAAGATGACTGGAGTAGTGTAGCAGCCCAAGTCCATGCCGATACAATTGCAGCAGCTGTCAGACCTGTCTTTATTGTTCTTCCAGCAGTGGCAAAAAATTCAGATGTGATTTTCTCTCCCAGATATTTTTTTTCTGCTTTTATCAGAAAAGAAACAAGTACTGCGAAGAATAGACCAAACCCCAGCACTATAATCCATCCAACTTGTTCTGGCAACACAGTGGATTCGATTAAACCTGCCACGAATTGGTATTAGTCAAGTATTTCATATGATTTTCAAGATTTTAATTTATTTATTAAGACAGTCATTGTGACCAAGTTTTTTGTCGACATCGGCAGAATTATTTTAGAGTACCGGTTTTGACGTCAGATTTAGGACCTTTTGACCCACATGTCCCATCTCACGGTATGTATTTCCAAGTCCTTTGAGACCCATTACTATTATGTCGGCTTCTGTTTTTTCGGCAATTTCATGTATTTTGGATGCAGGATCTCCAACTTTGACAAATCTTTGATACTTGTCTTATCATTTTATTTTTATAATTTTATAATACATAGAAAATTCAATTGTGAAATTATTTTTTCAATTCTCGAATAGATTTTAAAATTATAATGATTAAAGATGAATGTAAAATGAGCAGTATAATCTTGTAAGAAGAATTATTCAGAAATTTGATTGCCAGTAATTTTTTATTTACTTTGACGATATGTGAGTTATCAAAAATTGTTTGATCATGAAACCATAATGAAAATAACGTTTCAATTAGGCTTTAATATATAAAAGAGGTCGGCTAAAGCGCTTCCTCATTTTTTTTATTTTTGTGAATATCTATTAAAATCTCCACATTGGTAACAATTATCTTTCCTGCACTTGCACTTTCTATTAGAGATTTAATTATACTCTCAACATCACTGTCTTTTGCTAGAATCATAATGGTGAAAGTTTCAGTGAATGTAGGAATAAAGAATCCAGCAGGTCCACCTAACTGCATTGGTTCCGGTGTAAGTTCACCACGACCCTTTGTGTTAAAGATTGTCATACCAGTAATGCCAGCGTGTTTTAATGCGATATTCACAACATGCAGATTTTTTTCGGGAATTATGGCATCAATTCTCTTCACAACATAAGAAGATGTAAAATTCTATTTAAGTAGTTATTAGATTATTGTCTAGGATATTTCCATATGTTATGATCTGCTAGAAGATATTCAGAGATGTTTATTTTACTAGAATTGAAAGTGTTGGAATTATGAAATCTAATTCCATAGGAACTTCTAATTCAAGTTTTATCTCATGGTATTACATATCATTGTATTTTTGCATCTCGTCAAGTTTTTTGTCGACATCGGCAGAATTATTTTAGAAAGAGCACAGGTTTTGACGTCAGATTTAAGACCTTTTGACCCACATGTCCCATCTCATGGTATGTATTTCCAAGTCCTTTGAGACCCATTACTATTATGTCGGTTTCTGTTTTTTCGGCAATTTCATGTATTTTAGATGCAGGATCTCCAACTTTGACAAATCTTTGATACTTGTCTTCATGTTTGGCCAAAAGTATACCACGCAACATCTGCTTTCCCTCTATCTCCATTTTATTCATGATGACAGAATCCAAAATCTCGTCAGTTTCTTCCCACTCGATTACATACACAATGAAAATTTTCGAGTTGAGATTCCCAAAATAATTTTCTACATAACGCAGGGCTCTAATTGACATGCTTGATCCATCAACTGCCACAAGAATTTTTTTATATTCATCCAGATTTGTTAAATCACCAGAATGTTTGTTGTCTGATTTTTTATTATTTTGTTCATCAAAATACCTGGTTTCATAAAGAAATCTATTTGAAATAGAAAGAATGATTCTTTTTACAAAACTTTTTGCCTCAAAAATAGGCATACCTATTATAACTACTGTAGAAACAGAAACCCAGACTATACCAGCTATTATCCATATTCTATATGACATTTCAGAAAAGACATATCCTGAAACATAAAGTGGGATCGGAATAACTACAATCAATACGATTGAAAGAACAATACTGTACCTATAGGTAAATTTGGCAGCATTTTTTAGAAAATTCTCATCATTGTCACGTTCAATTATAGCCCGTATTCGCTCATCGACTACTATAATTTTTTGTTTCATAATCTTGAAATTGAAATTAGATGGGTTAATTAGACTCCCAAGAAAAACAATCAGCCCTCCAGAGGATATTGAAATAACATTTCCTAAAAGCAGTGGTATGTTTTGGGAAGTTGAAGATAGAGATACTTGTCCAAATAAGACATATGCTGAATATAACCACATACTGACTCCTAGAAACAATCCAATTATTGCACCTGACGATGCAGCAATTTTGTTAGTCTTTTTCCAAGTTAGAGTTAAGGCGATAGGTATGACTGCTGAACCTATGATTATTCCCATTGTAAGATAGACAAATTGTAGGCTAACCCCAAATTGTATGATCGATATTCCCAACAATCCCATTCCACAACCAAAAAATAGAATCACCATTCTAGAAATTTTTACAAGTTGTCTGCCGCTTGCAGACGGATTTAGATAAGTCCGATATACATCATAGGTAAAAAGCGAGGAGACTGCAGTCAATTCGGCAGAGCCTGCAGATGTTACCGCAGTAAATATTATTGTCAAAAGTAAAATTGCGCCAATATTACCAAGCAGACTCGATGCTACAGATGGGGCTATCAAACCCATGCTTATCTGATCTGCAGAAAACGTCATTCCCATAGCTATTGCTGCAAGACCGAGTGTTGTTGCAAGAGTAAACGGAATAGAAAACCACGCTAAACCACCAATAAGAAAGCCCTTCACAGCAGACTTTGGTCTAGCAGCAATAGCTCGTTGATAGTAGGATTGGTTCACAAATACTGTTCCAAAGTTTCCTACAATGTTTATTATTCCAAAGAGTAGTGCTCCTGATGAGGCAAGTGTGAGGTAGGAACCTCCACTATTTTCAGCAACAGGTTTGATTACTGCTGAATGGACTATCTTTTCATACATTCCAGAAATACCCCCTATATTGCCATTGACGAAATATACAGTTGTAACAAAAATCAAGATAACAATGAAAATTAGGGTTGAGTTAAAATATTCTGCAATAAAAGTTGCCCTAAGACCTCCAAAAAATGTATAGATGACAACCCCTACAGGTATCAGAAAAGCTGCAGCGTATATGTTGATACCTGTTAATGAATTTAAAACCGCCGCACCTCCAATTACAAGCATTGCAGTAATTATGCTATTTGTCAAAAATCCAAAAAAGAGAAATATCTTGTGAGCAGTTGAGCCAAATCTGGCGTTTATAATTTCTGTAAACGTATGCGCTGTAGCAGATTTTCTTTTTAATTCGATTGCAAGAATGGCAAAAAGAACAATCTGTATGCTTGCACCTGCTGCATACCAATAGGAACCACCTAGGCCATATTGATATGTTACACTAGATGATTGAAGAAAAGTAGCAGCCCAGGTCCATGCAGACACTACGGATGATGCCAAAATTCCAGTCTTTACACTTCTACCCGCAGTGTTGAACCATTCGAATGTTTTTCTTATCTTATTCCATCTTGTTTCAATCTTGACTATCAGAGTGACTAGAATAGCCATCATCGAACCAAATCCAAGAAGAATTACATACCCTACATTCTCAGAAAGAATGGAATTCATTGGATAGTTAGGTTTGTCCAAGTATTTATCTATGAAAAATATTGTAAAAATTAGTCTGCTTGTTGAATATTTTTGAAAAATATTAAATGGACAATATCTTTGCAAAACCTATAACTGATAGATTAGTGATAATCCACCTGTTGATTGACACCATAGATGAAGTGATACTTTCTTCTCTGAGTAAAAACGCCAAAAATGACACTAGAGAAATATTGGAAAATTTGATGGATAGTGGTTATAATTTAACCGAGTCAGAGATAGAATCAAGAATTACCAATCTTGAAGATTCAGGTGTAATTACAGGGTATACAATATCAGTGGATCTTAAAAAAATACCTCGACGTACTATACGAGTATCACTTGTTACTTTTAGAACCTCACAACATCTACCAAAGAGACTAGAAGGTTTGAGAAAATATTTGGCAGATGCACCATTTGTGATTTTTTCTGGAAAAACAAGAGGAGGATATGATTGGATTACCATACAGAGCTTTTTCAATGAAGAGATGGCAGATGATGAAAGCGACATATATCGTAATTTGTTTGGAGACATAATCCAATCATATGAAATATACGATTTCGTTCCAATGAAGGAGCCTTCCCACCAAGCCCTAACACATACAAAAAGAGAATATAAGAAATTTCTTGATGAATGGATTCCACCTTTTCTTGGAAAATAATTTATTTAATTTTATAATTTAATTCGGATTTTTTAAAATGAATGATTTCATCAATCATGGAGTGTATACGCAATCGCATATCCATCAAAAGTTCTTTTGTTCTTTCCTTGTTTTCAATATCTTGTATCTTATCGACCTCAGATATTATTTGATCAACCCTAGCAAGAGTTATTTTAAATGTAATAGATATTTTTTGTGCCAACTTTATTGAAGGAGGAGGCATATCTCGTTTATTTACAGAGTTGAGATATGATGAATCATTCTCTTTTGGGTGTGAACGAATGTTTGATTTTAGTTGACGGATTTCTTTGATTGTGAGATTATCTCGTATTACTTCTTTTATGACTCCTACTTGATCATCAAAATCAAGCGTAGAGAGTTCTATTGCATGACTTGTGCTTATTTTGTTTTGAACAAGTTCTATTTTTACATTTTCCGGTAGTTTTAGTAATTGCATCCTATGTGATACATATTCAATACTTTTTCCAATTTTCTTTGAGAGTTCTGTTACACCACCCCATCCAAATTCATCTACATATTTTCTAAAAGCCTCTGCTTCTTCTAACGGAGACATAGATTGTCTCTGCAGATTTTCTATGAGTTGGATTTCGTATGCTTGTTTATCGGAAATTTCACGTATCGTACAGGAGATAAACCTACTTCTAAGATGTCTGCAAGCTTGCAATCTTCTGTGACCTGCTACAACCTCAAATCCATGATCTAGCGGCCGTATCAGTATAGGTTGCAATAGGCCATGCTCTCTTATGCTCCTTGCCAAAGACTCTATTTCTGGTCTTTTTTGGTCAAATTCACCACGAACTAAAAATTTTGAAGGTCGAATCATTTTAAGGTCTATTTTCTCGACAACGCTTGTGTCTAAAAATTCCACGCGCTAGAAGCGCAAATCCAATACTTATGTTTTATTAGTTTATTTTTTAGATTTTATGATATACGGAAAACCTAATCATATATTATTTTCACAATTCATGATGAGATCTAAAAATTGTAATGAATGAAATATGAATCTAAAATAGGTTGTACAGCCTTGCAAGTGGGACCTTTTCAGAGGCTTGTGTTGTTGCCAATTTTCCGTTTACTTTAACTACATACGTCTCTGGATCTATCTCAATTTTGGGAGTGAGATCATTATACAGCATGTCTTTTTTACTTATTTTTCGGCATCTCCCAACTGGCAATAATTTTTTTTGCAAATTCAACTTTTCAGATATTTTATTTTGCATAGCTAATTGCGATGTAAAAGTAAATGAAGTTGCGTACTTGGCTCTTCCAAGTGCACCAAACATAGGACGATAGTAAACTGGCTCTGGTGTTGGAATTGATGCGTTTGGATCGCCCATTAAGGAATATGCTATAAACCCACCTTTGATGATCATTTTTGGTTTTATTCCAAAAAAGGCTGGTGTCCATATTACAATATCGGCAATTTTGCCATTTTGTAATGAACCCACATGATCAGAAATTCCGTGTGTTATTGCGGGATTTATTGTGAGTTTTGAGAGATATCGCTTTACTCTAAAATTATCATTGTCTCCACTTTCTTCTTTCAGTCTGCCTACCATTTTTTTCATTTTATCTGCAGTTTGCCACAATCTTGTTGTAACTTCTCCTACCCTACCCATTGCTTGTGAGTCTGAGGAAAACATACTCAATGCTCCAATATCGTGAAGTACATCTTCTGCTGCAATCGTTTCACTTCTTATCCTTGATTCAGCAAATGCAACATCTTCCGGAATTGATGGGTTTAGATGATGACATACCATCATCATATCTAGATGCTCTTCAATTGTATTTACAGTAAATGGTCTGGTCGGATTAGTTGATGATGGAAGTATATTTTTCTCTGAGGCAATTTTCATTATGTCTGGGGCATGACCTCCTCCTGCACCCTCTGTATGATATGTATGAATCGTTCTCCCAGAAATTGCTTCAATGGTATCATCAACAAAGCCACATTCGTTTAGCGTATCCGAATGTATTGCAACTTGGGTATCAGTCTTATCCGCCACCTTTAATGCCGAATCTATAGTAGCTGGAGTAGACCCCCAGTCTTCATGTAACTTTAACCCACATGCTCCAGATTCGATTTGTTCCATTAATGCAGGCTCCAGAGCATCATTTCCTTTTCCAAGAAAGCCAAAGTTTAATGGAAGATCTTCTATAGCCTGCAACATCATTCCCAGATTCCAAGGCCCAGGGGTACAAGTAGTAGCATTTGTACCATCTGCAGGTCCTGTTCCTCCCCCTATCATTGTAGTTGTGCCACTACAAATTGCTTCGATCGCCTGTTGTGGGGAAATAAAATGAATGTGTGTATCTATAGCACCGGGAGTACAAATTGTATGTTCTCCTGCAATAATTTCGGTACCCGAGGAAATTATCATATTTATCCCGTCCATTATGTTTGGGTTTCCGGCTTTTCCTATTGCAGCAATACGTCCGTCCTTAATCCCAATGTCAGCTTTGATTATGCCTAAAATTGGATCCATTATTATCGCGTTTGTAATTACAAGATCAACTGAATCTTTTCTAGTTACTCCACTTGCTTGTCCCATTCCATCACGTACACTTTTTCCTCCACCAAAGACTATTTCATCCCCATAGATTATCAGATCTTTTTCAATCTCAACAATCAGATCAGTGTCCCCAAGTCTTACTTTGTCGCCAACTGTAGGACCATACAAATCAACATATTGTTTTCTTGGAATTGTAAGAGGCATCTAGGCTCCTTTGAATCCTTTTAATTTTGCTTTTTCTAAAGACATTGTTTTATTTTTCTGCAACTCTCCGTTGACAAGACCATTAAAACCGTAAACAATCTTCTTGCCCCCATACTCGACCAGTTCTACCACCTTTGTCTCACCTGGTTCGAATCTAACAGACAATCCAGATGGGACGTTAAGATGAAAACCATAGGCTTTTTCTCTTTGAAATAAAAGAAATTTGTTTACTTCAAAAAAGTGAGTATGTGATCCTACCTGAATTGGACGGTCTCCAGTATTGCTTACCTTAAGATTAACAATTTTCCTTCCCACATTAGCAATTATTGGTTCTTTAGAAATGAGATATTCTCCGGGTTTCATTACAATCACACTATAGGATCATGTACCGTCACAAGTTTTGTTCCATCTTCAAACGTTGCCTCTACTTGAACTGATTTTATCATATCACTTACTCCTGGTAGAACATCCATATTTGACAAGACCTTTCTGCCAGACTGCATAAGTTGAGAAACAGATTTTCCTTCTCTTGCTCCTTCAACAATGTGATCAGATATTATAGCAATTGCTTCCGGATAATTCAGTTTCAATCCCTTTGCCATTCTTTTTCTTGCAAGCTCTGCAATCATAAAAATATACAATTTATCAAAATCTTTAGGAGTAAGCATCATCAGTATTCTTAGTTGATCAAGCTATTTATAATTGACTTGTGATTACAATGCCAAAAAAAGATAAGTAACACATTTCAATTACATCATTATGGTATCATTTCATGCTTTTGATAAATTCCATTGTTGGAAATATTTTCCAAGATCCTTTTTTGAGAGATAAATTCAAAAAGTTATCTACAGAAAAATGTGAAAGAATAAAAATTTCGAGAATCGAACTTGAAAAAAATAGATTTCGTAGAAATACCGATAAAGGAACTGATGTTGGAATTGCTCTCGAGTCAGATAAAAAATTACATAATGGTGATGTGTTGTTAGATGAAATAGACAAATTTATCATAGTGGAACAAATGCCTGAGAAAGTAATTTCGATTAATATTAGAGGAGATTTAAACATGGTAAAAAAAATTATGCCAG
>NZ_LT841358.1:1538318-1549458 GCF_900177045.1 Candidatus Nitrosotalea okcheonensis | reverse complement strand
GTCTCAGCTAGTGTTGCTTTTCTTGATACTGCTGTTGTTAGTGAGTCTGAAGCGGTGACTGTTTCTGACAGTGTTGCCTTCTTTGTTATAGTAGTCAATAATGCATCAGAGGCAGTAACGGTTTCAGACAAGGTTGCATTTCTTGATGCTGTGGTTGTTAGTGCATCAGAGGCAGTAACGGTTTCAGTCAGTGTTGTTTTTCGTGATGCTGCTGTTGCTAGTGAATCAGAGGCAGTAACGGTTTCAGTAAATGCTTTGCTCCTCCCACCAGACATGTTGGCTTGATCAGTGGATGTTACAATCTCAGTTAGTGTAATACTCTTTGTTCCAACTGTTGATGATACATCAGAGGTGGTTACAGTTTCTGACAGTGTTTTATTTCTGCCGCCAGATAGTGAAACAGTGTGATCTGCTACAGTTACTGTTTCTGATAGAGTTATGCTCTTTGATGCAGCTGCTGTTAGAGTGTCTACAACATGGATTATCTCTGAAGGAGAAATAAAACCTGATGCTTTTACTTCTACTGCAACTTCAGCCCAGCTTCCTATAGAAGACCCTGGAGTCCAGACAAAGTGATTTGAGGTAGAGATATTCGGAAGTATTGTACTTGATCCACCGGTTACACCTCCTAAATGCAGATTCCATGTTTGGGCTTGTGGAGCAGTTGTAGAGATTGTTTGTATCTGTTTTCCTGCAGAATCGATGACTATGCTTGTAGCGTATTGATTCGTTATGAAGACACTTGGACTACCACCACCAACTCCAGATGTTCCAGATACAGTGGTCGGTACCGGATTAGTTTGATCAACCCCCAGAATGTTATACGCACCGACTATAGCGATGGCTGTATGAGGAGAAAAGTCTACTACAACATTTCCAGTTCCAGAGGTAGGATTAACCACTCCCCATATCTCAGTATTTATACGATGCAGGTTGTTACTTAGTCTTATCAGAGATAGAGATTGAGCACCATAAGTTACACTAGATACTGCAGTTCCGTTTGTTTCAATAGCAACTAGGAGATACCTGTTTGCTCCATTACTTACAGTGAAACTAGGTATAGTGATTGAAGTTCCCGTACCTGTTGCAGTTTGAGTGTTGTCTATCAAGATAGAAGTTACCTGTGCAGAATAACTTGCAGAAGTGAGAAGTGTATCTCTTGCTATAGGAGAGTCAGTTAATGATTGGTTGATAGATTTTCCTGTAGAATCATGAGCTGTAACTGTTTCGGTTAACGCGATATTATGTGAGGCGGTAATTGATGATACATCAGAGGTAGTAACAGTTTCTGATAAGGTTGTGCTCTTTGCAGATGATACAGATACTGTATCAGTTGATATTACTGTTTCAGTAGTTGTTTTATTCTTTGAAGATGCAATACTTACCATCTCGCTTAATGCTACTGTATCAGATGGGCTCAACAACCTGCCAGCATGGGTTATTCCGGAATCTGCCAATGCAAGCGTATCAGATGCAGCTATTGATTTGAATTGACTAGTGGCTGGGCTGGCAGAGTCGCTTAATGCTATTGTATCAGATGGGCTCAACAACCTGCCAGCATGGGTTATTCCGGAATCTGCCAATGCAAGCGTATCAGATGCAGCTATTGATTTGAATTGTCTAGTGGCTGGGCTGGCAGAGTCGCTTAATGCTATTGTATCAGATGGACTCAACAACCTGCCAGCATGGGTTATTCCGGAATCTGCCAATGCAAGCGTATCAGATGCAGCTATTGATTTGAATTGGCTAGTGGAGGGGCTGGCAGAGTCGCTTAATGCCAGTATTTCTTTTACTGGGATGGATGTACTTGTTTTTTCACTCAGTTGGAGTATTTCTTTTACTGGGATGGATGTACTTGTTTTTTCACTCAGTTGGAGAATTTCTTTTACTGGAATGGATGAACTTGTTTTTTCACTCAGAGACATTGTGTCAGAGGTTGAGATTGTATGAAACTGATGAGATGACAGAGTTGCTGATTCTGTTATCTGCACTATATCATTTGCAGTAGGAGTAAACGCTGGATCGTTTGCTACAAACCAAGGTCTTGCTTCTGTGAAAGTTTGATTATTTCCATAAGTAATTTTGACTGGACCTAGTGTATAGAGCCTTGGAAATTGGAGTGGAACAGAATATGAGTATTGCAATGAAGTTTTGTTCCCAATAAGATCTTTATTCCATGTCAATATTTTTGAATCACCGATAGTTGTAACTGACGCATCAGTGACCACATTGAATACAGATGGTACAGATTCACTAATTGTAATAGGAGAGCTGTTTACAAATGACTCTACATCGATTTTAACATTAAACGAGTTGGGATTGTTTATTGGATCTATCTTACTTGCTGCTGTTCTTATTATATTAAAATCGAAATTATTCATAGTAAGAAAATACGTATTAAAACTGGATATGCCGTCAGTTGTTTTTGCCATCACGTTAACTGTGTAATTTCCTTCGCTATTTGGAATGTAATTTGCATTATACAACCCACAGTCATTACTTGAAGAGATTCCATTACCTGAAGAAAGTGTAGTTATCTTTGATTCCGGATCTCTTATGCTCATCGTTATGTCGGAATTACACACCGGATGACCATTGTTATCTAATACTACAATCGCAAAGTTTGCTTGTTCTCCAGGTACATATATAGATCTAAGTGTATTAACAGATACAAGTCCCCACGTATACTGATCTGTTACTGTAAATGATTTTCCTTGTCTTATCATAGTGATTTTTATTTTGTACAGACCAGGTTTTATCTCGCGTCCTGCGTGTAACTTGATGTCAAATTTTCCTTGACTTAACTCCGTAAACTCTGACTTTAATGATGTCTTGTTTCCAGAAGGATCGTAAACCTCAATTGATATTGACTTGTCTTTCTCTTGCCACATGCCGTATTGAATTTTCTGTGGATATGACTTGATTTGTTTTATCATCTTGGCTATATGGTTATTAGAAAAATATTGAAAGACAAATTCTGGATCCTCGGTAGATAGATAGTTATTTTTAGTCTTGTTAATTGATGGTGCAACTGTAAGCAATGTATCATTTAGATTGTTCATTGTGGAGTTGATTGAATTAAGTGACAGAATCACAGAATCGATCACGTTTACATTTTCTGCCAAAGATGGATTAGGTAGATTGTTGATTGTTACAGGTAAGATGTTATTGTTTTGATTGTAAATCTGGCTTATCTGGAAAGGCGTAAGTAATGAATCATAGATTTTCACATTTTTTATCAATCCTGAGAATTCATTATTGACGGATTGGCGAACTGAATTAGATGATCCACCAATTACTACATCTGAATTTGATGTTATTTGGTTAGGCGTTTTTAGTTGTAAAATTCCACTTTCAGACAGTGACAATACACCCTGCAATAGATCCGTGGACTGTAAGGTTCCATTTACATAGATACTGATTGCACTTCCATTGTATGTTGCTGCAAGATGAGTCCAATTTTGTATTGGAATTGTAGAGTTTACTGTATTCCATTTAATTCCATCAAAAACTGAGAATTGCGCAATCATTCTGGGCTGTATGTTATTGTTTATTGAGAGAATGAATTGATTTTCTTTGCTGATTACAGTAAATACTGGTGAACCATGTGTATAATCTGGTTTTACCCACGCAGATAAGGTTAGTTGCTGTATACTGTTTGTTGCGTTTATCTTCTGTGTAAGATAACCTGTGCCTTGAAGTTGTAATGTATTGTTTGAAGCAGTAACATGACCTATTTTTCCATTCAGCGAGGTGAAATTCCAAGACTGTGTGGCATTCTGTATTGATTGAGCAAGGTTTGTAGTATTGGAGCTTGGCAATACAGGACTGGTTTTTGTAGTATTGGAGCTTGGCAATACAGGACTGGTTTTTGTAGTATTGGAGCTTGGCAATACAGGACTGGAATTGATACTAGTAGCATTGACTAGAGCAATCAATGTATCATTAGCATGGATCATTTCGGATAGGTTTGTTGAATTAGAATCAGTGAAAGAATTCGTACTTGTAGTATTTGCAATGGAAGTAGTATTAGTTGATGTCAAGTTAGTCTGAGCTGATACATGGCCTATTTTTCCATTCAGCGAGGTGAAATTCCAAGACTGTGTGGCATTCTGTATTGATTGAGCAAGGTTTGTAGTATTGGAGCTTGGCAATACAGGACTGGTTTTTGTAGTATTGGAGCTTGGCAATACAGGACTGGTTTTTGTAGTATTGGAGCTTGGCAATACAGGACTGGTTTTTGTAGTATTGGAGCTTGGCAATACAGGACTGGTTTTTGTAGTATTGGAGCTTGGCAATACAGGACTTGCATTAGAGTTTGTTTCTATTGTATTTGTATTATTCTGGTTTGAACTTTCAGCATAAGCATTTGTCAAAAATGTTGGGGAAATTGACAAGGGTGTGACAATCATGGAAGAGAGTAAGAGACCAAAAACACAAAAAGATAGGATTTGTTTAGATTTGGTTTGAATTTTGTTTCCAATAAGTCTAACTAGAATATATCCAGCAATAGGTATGAATAATAGAATTACAACAGGATCTTTATTTTTTGATGTAAAATGATTTATTTCTGTAATTGTATTGTGTAGTAAATCAAATCCAGTAGATGAAATTTCAGTTGGTACGTATAAAAATAAACTAATCTTTGACGGCAAAATAAATGACAGAAGATCATTATTTCCTGAATTGTGTATTCCAACAAAAGATGATGTCCTGTCATTAATGAAATATGATATCTTGTTTGATTGCTCGTCGGTTATTTTATTTTCGACTGTAATTATTCTACCATTAATTCTAATTCTTTCAGGATTAGATATTCGGTCCAGTGTTGTTATTACAGAATCAGTGGGTATAACTAAAATTAAATTTTTATCATGATCATTAGAGCTAATAATAACTTGATCTGAAAGATTAATCATTTTATTATTTTGTAAAACATTTTGTTGATCATTTGGAGAATGATCATTTGATCCAATCCCAACGTTTTCAGAAAGTGTAATGGATAAATGTCTAGCTGGTGGAACCACTGAGTTTTTTTGTATATCTTGTGATTCCACTTGTTTGGTATAGCTAGGTCCCATTTGTTCAGCATTAGTAAATGCTGGTACAGAAATAATAATTAAAAAAATTAAATAGATGGAAATAGTTTTTGATTTCAAAAATTATTTCTCCATTTTGGCAAAAATTAGTGGAATTGAAATCAGTGCTATCTTCCAGCAACAATTGTCTGATGATGGGAAACTTTGGTTAACAATTGACACTGGAGTTGATAACCCAGATTTCCCAATCCCACTAACCATGTATGAGATCTATCATTTTGGACAATAAGGGGGGTGGAAATTACTCAGCGATCAGATGACCAGTATGGCATCAACTAGCTTTGTTGGTTCCATTTCGGTAACATGAATTTTCTCAAAAAAATATCTGCATATCATAATTACAACTCAATATCGACATAAAATTAAAGAGCAAATTAGGTTTAATTTTTTAGTGACTTATGCAACAAGCATAATTATAACAAAAGTAACACAGATTTTTTTATAACATTAGATATGATTTGTTTGATGATTCTACACTGTTACATTAGATTAGTATAAAATGACTTACTATTTCAATACAAATGCACAAATGTATTTTCGCGTGCATATTTAATCACAGTATTGTGTACAAGTAATTGTTTAAGACGCTATCATTTTATAAAATTATTTACAATATAAATAATTGTAATATACACTTGTTGTTTTTGAATTTAAAAATATTTTTATTATATCTGTAGCATGTTTATAATTTTAAAAATATTCACATTGATTAGTATTTACATGACAAAAATACTGGAACTAATATTTAGAAAAATCAATTTTTAATATTTTTTGTTTTAATTTATTCCCTAACAACTATTTGAGGATTGGGCATAATTCCAACCCAATTTTACAAAGATAACAAGTGTGATTAATAGAAAAAGCTAAGGATCACTTCCTGGAAATATCATTGCAACATGAATTTGGCAAGAAGGCTCCCCAACAAGATAACAACAGAGTTCTTTCTTATTGGCATTTTGCATCGGATAGGTTTGCTATCTTTGTATACAGATGATGACAAGAAAGGAGGAAGACCATATGTCTATCCAACTATAGTGATTCTACGATGCTATGTTGTGAGAATCTGGATGAGAATTCCATCAAACAACTGCCTGCATTACTACTTTACAATTAATGGTACGTACAACAAAAAAATAATGAGATCATGCGATCTTGATACATTGCCAGACAAGAGAACATTTGACAGGAGATTCAAGACACTTCCGGTGCAGAATATTATTGGTAATATAGGAAAGAAGATTTGTATCAGAAAAAATTGTCGATTGTACCATTGTATCAGTTAATAGTTCCATGATACGTGCCAAGAACGGTCGTGTCTGGCATCGTAACCAGATGGCATTAGGTTAGCTACTGCAAAGAAAAGATTTCGTATGGAAGTTTTCATGTTTAAAACGTACTGGACAAGCATGGTTTAAAAAACTGGTGTAGGATTCTTCTAGTTTAAAAAATATGGATCGGCCGGACACGCTACTGTACAGTTCATTTTTGCGTTCCATCGTGCCTAATTTGTTCCCAATTTTATAATCCAACATAATGATGCGGTGTTTATATTAATCGTCATAAGGAAAGACTTCTTTTCACTAACTTGTATAATGCATGTATACTGGGTTGACTGAGATTTGATGCTTTTGCAATTCTCTCTGCAGTATAATATCCATCACCTTTTACAATGGTGGCAAGATACACTATAGCAGTAGCTAGACCGGTAGGTTTCCTACCATTTTCTATTCCTTTATCAACTACTTGGTCTACTAATTCTAATGCATATTTCTTGATCTCATCTGAGAGAACAAAATATTTTGAGAGTTGTTCTACGTGTTTTTTCATTCTATCACGAGCATCCACTGGATTATTGGAATAAACATTAAAAACAATTTTTTCTTTAGCTTGAATTAATACCTGATCACCTTTTTTGATTTTCCTGACATGTTTTTTTCTTTCTAGATAATCTATTCTATTTCGTATCATTTTTTCAGTTATGTCATTACCCTTAAGTAATTCAATTATTCCATCAAGTGGCATTTCTCTATTTCTAACAAGCTTGCTTATTTCATGATCCAAAACTCTGCTAATGAGTTTTCGATAAAAAGGAGATCGAATACTAGTTTGTTCATACAAATAATCTAAACTTTCAAGAACTAGACTAGAAAAATTCATACATGTTAGGTGTTCCTGATATAATAATTCATCCCATACAATTTTCCAGTCAAAATTTCCCGATTGTACGATTTTAGACAGATCTTGTATGTCACCTTCCCTCAGTGTAACAGATTTTAGAAGAAATATGTCTTCATTTGATAGTATTCGTAGTTTAAGTTTGGTAAATTGTTCTATTTTTGCTCTTTGCACAATCGTATCAGAAAGGACTAACTTTCCAGCTATTCTTGTTTTGAATAAATCTACTCTACTACGTGCAGGATGTTCTAATATGTCAAAAGGATCTATCCTACGATCGTCATTTGTAAAATGCTCTTTATTGAGTGACTTGTACCCCAAATCAAGAAGTGTGTTTGTTAAATTATTCAGCGCTTTGTCATCATCAACTACAATATCACAATCTTTAGTCCTATCCTTGAGGCCCTTCATACGCATATTTTCACCTCCGAGAAGACAAGCTTCTGTCGCTTCTGGAAGTTTTTTACCTATATCCCGAAAAAGTTGAGGATATGCAACAGGAAGTGTGTATAAATCAGAGTGAATATCATACAGTCGCGCTTTTTCCTCAAACTCGTTGCGAGGTAAAAATAAATCAATATTTTTGAGAGGATCATTTCTTACATATCCCTCAACATCAATCCAAATCTCAGATATACCGTAGGATCTTGCAATCATTCGTATGTCCAATGGATCCATTTTCTCTCTATTTTTCAGATAGAAAAGAATCGCCATTGTAATTGCATTTTTATCTTTATTTTTATGTGCTATAAGTAATGCATGAATTAATATTTCTTCTAATCGTAGTGATGATTCCTGTTTTATGAAATAATTGTGAGTTGTTTGATAATCTATTCCATAGTCATAGAATAATGAAAAACCAGTTAATTCACCATCAGCGCGTTGATCTTTTGGAATTTTTTTTAATATTCTAAATTTATCTTGGTAAATTATATCTGCATATGATTCAATATTTCTTCTCTCATTTTCTGTTTTAAGCAATTTGGCAAATAAATACAATTGTTCTTTTGTTTCATCAATAGAGATTTTATCATCCACTTTTTTAATTACGCCTATTGATTCAAATTCAGACATACAGCGCTGTATTGTTCGTAGAGAAAGATTGGTTGAGTCTTGGATATCTTTTATTGTTACTGGCTCTGTCAAATTAAAAAATATTTGCTCATTAGAATCATGCAATAATTTTTCTACATCTATTTGATTGGCAATATTGTGAAATAATGCAGCTTTAGCATTATTTTTGAAAATGAAAACGTCATTAGTTTTATCCATGTAATCTTGATGCATCAATTCGCGGGTTATAGTATTGAATTGCCATTCACCAATACTAAGTAGTGTCATCAATTCAGTTTGATGGGATTTTCCTTCCGCAATAGATTTTAGTAACTTGATTGATGTTGGATTCATTTCAGTGTCATATAAACACATACTTATATATAAATTTGGGGTTATATGACACTGAATTATCCCAATTATTCATTCTAGATTTAATTCTAGACAACGTGAGTAAGACTGGTCTGCCCAGTAAAACGGTATGATCAAATAAAAGGTGACAGGTTGGAATTGATACTGTTCTACCAATCTAGGAAAGGTTGGAGAATATACCGTGCAAGAGGTGCTCCTTGAACCGCTGTTTTGCACCGTCAAGGAAACATTTGGATATCCGGCGTGCCAGTAATTGGATCTGAAAATGTCTCGTCGTATCTGTTGATGTGCGTGTTTGTGTACCAGATATCAGGTATACTACAACTGCATTATTGGTAGTAACAAGCCACGATGTATCAGACAGATGCTTGGAAATTAGCATTTATTTTTGATGGGAGTTATGCCCAATGCTCAACTATTTTAATAATCATTTGATTAATTTATGCTGTAGAAAATGATCTGAACCTATAATAAAATAACTGGTAGTTCAAATAGATACAGTTCTAATAATTGTAAATAGTTTTTCACAAAATAACACTAAAAATTTAATCGTCAATATCATATCAGTTATATTTCAACTTTTAATATCATATTTTACATTATGATTAAATTATAATTTATAAAAATTTCATTCAAAAACATTGCAAGGGAGATTTTCAGTTCCACAGAATATCGGGTATGTATGAATGTGCTTTATCTATTAACTCCTCTTCTTACTGACATCTGGATTTAATTTTCTATATTGAATAAGCTTTGAATCAATACCTCCTGACCAGTTACCATGTTCATTGTATCATGATGTAAGACCATCCATATGGTAACATCTTGATTAGTCCATCAGTCAACAGAGCATATGAATGGTTACACTAATAGATTATTTTGGCAAAATGTAACTTGATCTAAACCAAGAATGTGTTTTACGAACTTAGGAAGTTCCTATAGTCAGAATATTTTGATGCGTCAGCATACGCAGGTAGACAAGTCCATTCTTAACAATTTCATCACTTAGGTGATTTTTATGTTTAAAGTCTTCATTTATATTCTGTGTGTAAATCACTGTTTGTTTTTTGTCGTCATTATAAGATGTTGTAATTTGTTGTGTTAGTTTATCATTCTTAATTATCATTGTTTGTTGGAATTTCTCCATGTTTCCAGGACTTGAACCATCATTGTCTTTATCATTTGTCCATTCGAACATTTTTAGGTTTTGTGGCATTTGTACTACTGGTCCACCATTGCGTTGAATACTAATAACATGAACTGTGATTTTATTATTTCCCATCAGCACTTTTTCTATCAGAATTAACGAATTATTGCCATTGTTGATATGAAATGTCCTTAGTTCTGCATTTTTGTTATCATCATCGTGATTATAAATTGCACCGCTTTTGTCATTACCGCCATTGTTTTTATGATTATCACTCTCATCATGATGGTTATTCGCATTGCCGCCATTGTTTTTATGATTGTCAGCTACAAGAATAATGTCACCAAGATTATTAGCATCATAATTGATACTACTCCATGATGTCATAACTATAGAGTTAGTAAGATTTGGTACAAATGATACTTTGGTATTTTTATGATTGTCATTGCCGCCATTGTTTTTATGATTGTCATTGCCGCCAAGTTTAGAAGCATCGTGATCATGATTATCAAGATTATAATCATCACCACTATTCCAAGATGTCTTAGTTATTGTAGGAGTAATAGGTCCAAAAGAATCTCCATTATTATCTATTCCATAAACAAGTACATTTTTAGTTACTGGATCAAATTGATTATATGCATCAAATGTACTGCTTGTACTTTGGGTCACAGTAAGATTTGAGGTGCCAGAGCTTGCTGCGTTAGTTGCATCACCGCCATAGTTTGCTGTAATTACAGCAGAGCCTACTGATGACGGTGTGAATGTGACAGAGCACTTTGCGGAGTTGAGTGTACAGGAACCCGCGTTACTGAAGGAACCAGTTGAGTTTGATGCAAATGTTACAGTACCTGTTGGAGATGAACCTGTTACTGAGACTGAGACTGTGGTTGGAATACCTACATTGACTGATGACGGTAAGAGTGTGAGGGTGGTGGTAGTTGATACTTTGTTTACAGTGAGTGTGGACTGGCCAGAGCTTGCTGCGTTAGTTGCATCACCGCCATAGCTTGCTGTAATTACAGCAGAGCCTACTGATGACGGTGTGAATGTGACAGAGCACTTTGCGGAGTTGAGTGTACAGGAACCCGCGTTACTGAAGGAACCAGTTGAGTTTGATGCAAATGTTACAGTACCTGTTGGAGATGAACCTGTTACTGAGACTGAGACTGTGGTTGGAATACCTACATTGACTGATGACGGTAAGAGTGTGAGGGTGGTGGTAGTTGATACTTTGTTTACAGTGAGTGTGGACTGGCCAGAGCTTGCTGCGTTAGTTGCATCACCGCCATAG